>JASLDZ010000215.1 GCA_030151985.1 Caulobacteraceae bacterium
TTCCGGGGGCCGCCAGGACGGCCGCAGCCCCGTCCGGCGAACGGATGCGACCCTTCCGCAGGCGCCCCGCCCGCGCGTTGCGGGAAGGCGGGCGTCGGCTTAGATAACCGCAGACGGCCGGACCGCCCGGCCTCCGCGTCCTTGGCCGTCTCGCGCGCCAGGGCCATCGACCCCGAGTCCGGACCCCGCCCCATGCGTCCCGTATCCGCCCTGGTCTTCGCCGCCGTCCTGGTCGGCGCCGCCGCGCCCGCGATCCACGCCTTCGCCCAGTCCAAGGACGCCGAAGACGACGCCCGCCGCCACGCGCAGGAGGAGCAGGACCGCAAGAAGAAGCAGAAGGACAAGGACTGGAACCTCGCCACCGCGCCGCTTCCCACGGTGAACGCGGCGGGGCCGTGCCCCTACGTCAAGGTGCTCTACGACGCCTCCCGCTTCGTGGAGATGAAGGAGGGCAAGGAGAGCGCCTCGGCCGTCGGCTTCACCGGCGAGATGCAGAACATCAACGCCCAGTGCCGCTACAAGGGCGACGACCCGATCACCGTGAAGCTCGCCATCAACTTCGAGCTGGGCCGCGGGCCCGAGGCGATCGGGCGGGTGAAGGACTACCACTACTGGGTGGCGGTCACCGCGCGGAACCAGTTCGTCCTGGCCAAGCAGGAGTTCACCCTGCCGGTGGAGTTCGCACCCGGCGTCGACCGCATGGCGGTCACCCAGAACGTGCAGGAGATCAGGATCCCGCGCGCCGACGCCAAGATCAACGGCTCCAACTTCGAGGTCTTGGTCGGCTTCGACGTGACGCCGGGGATGGCCGAGTTCAACCGCCTGGGCAAGCGCTTCAAGGTGAACGCGGGCGCGCCCACCGAGGTCGCCGCCGCCGCGCCGCCCGCGGCCCCCGCCTCCAAGTAGCAGGCCCTCCATGAGCGACCTCAAGGGCCGCCTGGCCGAGGCGGCCGGGGCCGCCTTCTCGGCCGAAGGGCTGGACGCCGCGCTGGGGCGCGTGAGCGTCTCCGACCGGCCCGACCTCGCCGACTTCCAGACCAACGGCGCCCTGGCGGCCGCGAAGGCGGCGAAGGCCAACCCGCGCGACATCGCCGGCCGCGTCGCCGAGCGCCTGCGCGCTTCGCCCCTGGTCGAGAGCGTGGAGGTCGCGGGCCCGGGCTTCGTGAACCTGCGCGTGACCGACGCGGCGCTGGCCGCCCGCGCGCAGGAGATCGCCGACGACCCGGCCTCGGGGTTGGAGCCGGTGGCGACGCCGCGCCGGGTGGTGATCGACTACGCCGGCCCCAACGTCGCCAAGCCCATGCACGTGGGCCACCTGCGCGCCTCCATCATCGGGGAGGCGATCAAGCGCCTGTTCCGCGCCCGCGGCGACACCGTGTGGGGCGACGCCCACTTCGGCGACTGGGGCTTCCAGATGGGGCTGCTGATCACCGCCGTCGGCGACGAGCAGCCGGACTCGCCCTTCCTGGCCGAGGGCGACGGGCCGTTCCCCGACGCGAGCCCCGTGACGCTGGAGGACCTGGAGCGGCTCTACCCGCTCGCCGCCGCGCGCGCCAAGGCCGACTCCGAGTACCGCGACCGCGCCCGCCGAGCGACCGCCGCGCTGCAGGCCGGCCGCCCCGGCTACCGCGCGCTCTGGGCCAAGTTCGTGGAGGTGAGCCGCACGGCGCTGCAGCGCGAGTTCCACGCGCTGGGCGTCGATTTCGACCTGTGGAACGGCGAGAGCGACGCCGACCCGCTGATCCCCGGCATGGTCGAGGACCTCGCCGCCAAGGGCCTCCTCGTCGAGGACCAGGGCGCGCGGATCGTGCGGGTGGCGCGCGAGGGCGACAAGCGCGAGCTGCCGCCGCTGCTGGTCGTCTCGTCGGAAGGCTCGGCGATGTACGGCACCACCGACCTCGCCACCATCCTGCAGCGCCGCCGCGAGCAGGACTTCGAGCTCGGCCTCTACGTGGTCGACGCCCGGCAGGCGGACCACTTCGAGCAGGTGTTCCGCGCCGCCGACCTCGCCGGCTACGCGCCCCGCGAGACGTTGGAGCACCTGGGCTTCGGCACCATGAACGGGCCGGACGGCAAGCCCTTCAAGACCCGCGAGGGCGGCGTGCTGAAGCTGCACGACCTGATCTCCATGGCTGTCGAGAAGGCGCGGGAGCGGCTGCGCGAGGCGGGCCTGGGCGCCGAGCTCCCGCCCGCCGAGTTCGAGGACATCGCGCACAAGGTGGCGGTGGCGGCGCTGAAGTTCGCCGACCTCTCCAGCTACCGCGGCACCAGCTACGTCTTCGACCTGGACCGCTTCACCAGCTTCGAAGGCAAGACCGGCCCCTACCTCCTCTACCAGGCGGTGCGGATCAAGAGCCTGCTGCGCCGCGCCGCAGCCGAGGGCGCGCAGCCCGGCTCGATCGCGGTCTCCGCCCCCGCCGAGCGCGAGCTGGCCCTGACGCTGGACGCCTACACCGCCGCCGTCGCCGAGGCCTACGACCGCCGCGCGCCCAACGCGATCGCCGAGCACGCCTACCGCCTGGCGCAGGCCTTCTCCCGCTTCTACGCCGCCTGC
>JASLDZ010000222.1 GCA_030151985.1 Caulobacteraceae bacterium
TCCGAGGCGGCCACATCGACCTGGCGATCCTGGGCGCCATGCAGGTGGCGCAGACCGGCGACCTCGCGAACTGGACGATCCCCGGCAAGATGATCAAGGGCATGGGCGGCGCCATGGACCTGGTGGCCGGCGTCAGGCGCGACGTCGTGGTCATGGAGCACACCGACAAGGCCGGAAATCCCAAGCTCCTCCACGCCTGCGACCTGCCGCTGAACGGCAAGGCGGTGGTCGACCTCGTGATCACCGACATGGAGGTATTCGCGGTGGACAAGGCGAAGGGCGGCCTGACGCTGATCGAACTCGCGCCGGGCGTGACGGCCGACGAGGTGCGGGGCAAGACGCAGGCGGACTACAGGGAAGCCGTGGCGGCGGTCTGAGCCCTTCTCTCCGCTCATCCCCGCGCATGCGGGGACCCAGGCTTGGGACCTGGCGGCGGGTCGAATGGATCAAGAAAGTCTGGGTCCCCGCATGCGCGGGAATGAGCGGGAGGTTGAAATGACCGAAGCCTTCATCTGCGACGCGGTGCGGACGCCGATCGGCCGGATCAACGGCGCGCTCGCCGGCGTGCGGGCGGACGACCTGGGCGCGCTGCCGATCGCGGCGCTGATGGCGCGCAACGGCTCGGTCGACCCGGAGCGGGTGGACGACGTGGTCTACGGCTGCGCCAACCAGTCGGGGGAGGACAACCGCGACGTGGCGCGCATGTCGCTGCTGCTCGCCGGCCTGCCGCCCACCGTGCCGGGGATCACCGTCAACCGGCTGTGCGCCTCGGGCCTGAACGCGGTGGGGGCGGCGGCGCAGGCGGTGCGGAACGGCGAGGCGGAGCTGGTGATCGCGGGCGGCGTCGAGAGCATGACGCGGGCGCCCTACGTCATGGGCAAGGCGAACTCGGCCTACGACCGCTCGGCCAAGCTTGAGGACACCACGCTCGGCTGGCGGCTGGTCAATCCGAAGATGAAGGCGATGTACGGCACTGAGACCATGCCGCAGACCGCCGAGAACGTCGCCCGCGACCACCAGGTCTCCCGTGAGGACCAGGACCGCTACGCGCTCCAGTCCCAGCAGCGCGCGGCCGCGGCGCAGGCGCGGGGCTTCTTCGCCGAGGAGACCTTCGCCGTCGACCTGACCGACGCCAAAGGCAAACCTGCTGGCCGCTTCGAGGCCGACGAGCACCCGCGGCCGGAAACGACGCTGGAGGGGCTCGCCAAGCTCAAGCCGGTCGTCGCCGCAGACGGCTGCGTCACCGCGGGCAACGCGTCCGGCCTGAACGACGGCGCGGCGGCGATGTTCGTCACCTCCGAGGCGGGGGCGAAGGCGCATGGCCTCACCCCCCACGGCCGGATCGTCGGCATGGCGGTGGCGGGGGTGGAGCCTCGCGTCATGGGGGTGGGCCCGATCCCGGCGACGCAGAAGCTGCTCGCGCGCCTGGGCCTCACCATGGCCGACTTCGACGTGATCGAGATCAACGAGGCCTTCGCCGCCCAGGTGATCGCCTCCATGCGCGGCCTGGGCGTCACGCAGGACGACCCGCGCCTGAACCCCAACGGCGGCGCCATCGCGCTCGGCCACCCGCTCGGCGCCAGCGGCGCGCGCCTGGCGATGACGGCGCTGCACCAGCTGGAGAAGACCGGCGGTAGGCGCGCGCTCTGCACGCTGTGCATCGGCGTCGGCCAGGGGCTGTCGCTGGCGATCGAGCGGGTCTGACGGGGCCGCAGCGCGCGGAAGCCTCGCCGCGCCACGAAAACTTCACGCAACATCGGCCGCGAGCCGTTGTTCAGTCGCCGGGCGGTCAGCTTCCGGGGGATGAGCGATGTCGCAGGCCTATGCCGACCCGGCGGCGGCCGGGAGCGGGGACCACCGCTCCGCCATCGACCTCGACAAGAAGCTGCACCCCGCGACGCCGCTCGTCTTCATGCTCCTGCTGCTGGCGGGCCTGGGGTACGGCGCCTACGGCCTGTTCCACGACATCAGCCGGGTCGGAGAGCCGCTGGCGCTGGGCGTGTTCGGCCTCCTGGGCGTAGCGCTGTTCGTCGCGCTGGGCTTCGAGTTCGTGAACGGCTTCCATGACACGGCCAACGCGGTCGCCACCGTCATCTACACCCACAGCCTGCCCCCGCCGGTGGCGGTGGTGTGGTCGGGACTGTGCAATTTCACCGGCGTGCTCCTGTCGAGCGGGGCGGTGGCCTACACCATCGTCAACCTGCTGCCGGTGGACCTGATCCTGCAGGTCGGATCGGCGGCGGGCTACGCGATGATCTTCGCGCTGCTGCTCGCCGCGGTGATCTGGAACCTGGCGACCTGGTGGGTCGGCATCCCCAACAGCTCGACCCACTGCCTGATCGGCTCGATCATCGGCGTGGGCCTGGCCAACCAGCTGCTCTCGCCCGCCAGCGGCGGCGCCACCTCGGGCGTGGAGTGGGGGCAGGCGATCGACGTGGGCAAGCAGCTGTTCTTCAGCCCGATCATCGGCTTCGTCGGCGCCGCGCTCCTGCTGCTGCTCATGAAGCCGGTGCTCCGCAGCAAGACGCTGTGGGAAGCGCCGAAGGACGGCCAGCCGCCGCCGTGGGGCATCCGGTCCTTGCTCGTCTTCACCTGCTCGGCCGTAAGCTTCGCGCACGGCGGCAACGACGGGCAGAAGGGCATGGGGCTGATCATGCTGATCCTGATCGGCGCGGCGCCCACCGCCTTCTCGGTCAACCGCACCATGAGCGACGCGGCCATGCCGGGCTTCCTGAAGACCTCGGCCGCCGCCGAGCAGGTGCTGGCCAAGCACGCCGCGCCCGTCGGCCAGGTGCCCACGCTCCCCAGCCTCGACCAGGCGCGCGAGACGCTGAAGGTGGCGCTTCGCAAGCACAAGGTGGACACGCCGGAGGTCTCAGGCGCCTTGGCGGTCGTCGGCCAAGCGGTCGACCAGCGGATCAAGGCCTACGGCAACGTCAGCCGCACGCCGGCCGCCGCCGTCGAGAACATGCGCAACGACATGTACATGTCCGGCGACGCCCTCCGCCGCCTGACCAAGGACGACAAGACGCTGAAGGCCACCTTCGGCGAGGCCGACGCCAAGACGCTGTCGGCCTACCACAAGCAGATGGAAGGCGGCGTCCGCTTCATCCCGACCTGGGTGAAGGTGGCGGTCGCCATCGCGCTCGGCATGGGCACGATGGTCGGCTGGAAGCGCATCGTGAAGACGGTGGGCGAGAAGATCGGCAAGACCCACCTGACCTATGGCCAGGGCGCGGCGTCGGAGCTGATGGCCGCCTCCACCATCCTGATGGCCCAACTGCACGGCGCGCCGGTCTCGACCACCCACATCCTGTCGAGCGGCGTGGCGGGGACGATGGTGGCCAACGGGTCGGGGCTGCAATGGTCGACCGTGCGCAACATCGCCTCGGCGTGGCTGGTGACGCTGCCGGTCGCCATGGCGATCTCGGGCGTGCTGTACTGGCTGTTCCTGACGGTGATCGGCGCCAAGCCGGTCTGACGGAGGCCGGCGCGGGCTTGATCGCGGCGGGGAGGCGGGCTCTACGGCGCGCGTGGAGCTGGCCGTCACCTTGAGCATCGCGTTCGCCGCAGCCGGGGCGGCTACCTTCGCGGGATGGCGGGGCGCGCGGCCCTGGCGGCCTCTACGCGGCCCGAGGCTCCTGCCCTGGCGCTTCCTGATGGTGAGCTTCGCCTTCGCGGCGTTCCTGGCGCTGGTCCATGCGGCGAACCTCGCCGGTTTCGCCACCGGCCCCGGCGGCGCCCGCTGAGCGGCCCAGCCGCGCGATCCCCGCCAGTCCGCCGGAGGAGAGGAGCCCCACGTCGGCCATCACGAAGGCGATCTGCCAGCGGTGCGGGGCGGCGGCGTAGCGCGGCTCCCACGAAGGGTCGTACTTGTCCTTGAAGCGCCGCACGCCCTGGAAGTTGTAGAACTCCTCCCCCCGCTCGAACACGAGACGGCCGACGCGCGAGATCAAGGGCGCCAGCCGCCGATCCTCCAGCCCCGCGAGCGGCGCCATGCCCAGCGAGAAGGCCGCGTAGCCCGTCCTCTGGCCCCACAGCAGGAGCTCGATGAACAGGTAGTCCATCACGTCCTTGGGCGCCTCGGGGTCGTAGCGCATGAGATCGATGGAGAAGAGGCTCTCGTCCGGCGTCGTCCACAGCGTCGCGAAGGCGCGGATGCGCCCGTCCAGCCGCACCACTGCAGTGGGGAACTCGCCGACGTAGCGCTCGGTGAAGCCGCCCATGGAGAAGGCCTTGTCGCCCCCCGCATGGCTCTTCAGCCAGGCGTTGGAGACCCGCTTCAGCTCGGGCATGACGGCGGCGACGGCCTCGGGCGCCAGCACCTCGAACGCCGCCCCGCTCTCGGCCGTCTTGCGCCAGCTGCGGCGCAGGTTGCCGCGCTTGCGGCCTTCCAGCGAGAAGTGCTCCAGCGGCACGATCCCGGTCTCGCCGATCTTCTGGATCGCGAACCCCAGCTCCACGAGGTCGGGCAGAAGGTCGGGGCCGACATTGTACACCGCAGCCCGCGCCGCATGGGCGTCGGCCAGCTCGCGCAGCCGCCAGAGCAGCTCGCGCCGCTCCGAGGCATCGCCGACGGGCGGCCCCAGCGCCACCCAGGAGCGGCCGCGCACGCCGAACATCAGGAAGCTCTTGCCCGATTGCGAGAACAGGAACCGCTTGTCGCCCAGGAGCGCCAGCTTGGCGTCGGGCTCGGCGTCTTCCGCCTCGTTCAGGATCTTGCGCACCCGGTGGAAGTCGCAGTCGTCCTCCCCGATCACGCCGGGGGTGGAGGTGGTGGCGAAGAGGCGCCAGACGCCGACCGCCATGATCAGGAGCGCCGCGCCCGTCACGGCCCGCAGCGCCCGGCTGGCGTCGGTGTCGCCCAGCACCCGCCACCACAGGTCGTCGTAGTCGCGCAGCGAGGGGAAGGACCAGAAGGCCACGATCGCCGCCCCCGCGGCCGTCGCCGCCGCCGACAGGAGCCAGCCGGGCGACAGCTCGATCTGCGTCAGCCGGGCGGAGCGGTAGAAGGCGCGGCCCAGCGGCGCGAGGCCCAGCCCCACGACGACCAGCACCGCCGTCTCCTCCCACTCCAGCCCTTTCAGGATGGCCAGCACGGCGGCGACGAACAGCAGCGCCAGCGTCGCCGCCCAGGCCGCGTTCACCCGCCGCGACAGGCCGAACGCCAGCAGCACCAGCAGCAGCCCGATCACCGACGACAGGAAGTCCGACGTGTGGATCACCAGCCGCGGCAGGAGCATCGCCAGCCAGTGGAAGCGGTCGGGGTTCACCGGCGTGGCGGACGAGGCCAGCAGCCTCACGCCCGCCACCAGCGCGCCCGCCGTCCCCAATCCGGGGGCGAGCTCCAGGGCGGCGGGCTTCAGCTCGCGCGGGATGAGCGTCATGCGGGGGAGGATACCATGGGGCGCGGGGCGGGACCTTA
>JASLDZ010000226.1 GCA_030151985.1 Caulobacteraceae bacterium
GCAGGCGGCGAAGGCGTTCGCCGCGGAGGTGACGCTCTCCGCCCACGGACGCACGGCTTCGACCCGCAGCGCCATGACGATGATGGCGCTGGGCTTGCGCGCTGGCGATCGCGTCTCCCTCACCGCCCGCGGCGCCCGGGCCGCGGGCGGCGAGGGAGACGCGGTCGCCGGCGCGCACGCCCAGCGCCATCATCGCCATGGCGCTGCGGGCCGAGGCCGTGCGTCCGTGGGCGGAGAGCGTCACCTCCGCGGCGAACGCCTTCGCCGCCTGCGCCACGCCCGCGGCGGGGCGGGCGTGCAGCCCGTGCGCGAGGCCCGTGACGAGCGTGCGCGTCAGCTCCGGACCCGTCGGCGCCTCGACCGTGGCGACGCCGGCCGCCGGCCTGAGCTCCAGCAGGAAGTCGCCCACCCGGGCGGCGCCTTCGCCCGCCCGGCGCACGATCTCGAAGGCCTCGCCGTTGGTCAGCACCACGGGGCTGAGCAGGCTCAGCGCCCGACCTGCGAGGAGGTCGAGGTCGAAGGCCAGCAGCGGATCGCCCGCGCGCACCGCCTGCCCCTCAGCCGCCAGGGCGTGAAAGCCCTCGCCGTCCAGCGCCACGGTGTCGAGGCCCACGTGCATCAGGATCTCGGCGCCCGAGTCAGTCCGCAGGGTCACGGCGTGGCGGGTGCGGGCGAGGCCGACCACCCGCCCGTCGCAGGGGGCGCACAGCCGGCCGTCCGTGGGGTCGATCGCCAATCCGTCGCCCAGCACCCGGCCGGCGAACACCGCGTCGGACGCCTCGTCCAGCGGCCCGACCCAGCCCTGCATCGGCGCGGAAAGGACGAGCACGGGCGACCCTCTCAGCGGAACGGAAGCTTGGACAGCTGAACGGAGTCGACCGCCCAGAACGGGTCCAGCTTCGCACGGATGAAGGTGAAGCACAGGTCCGCGGGCTTCGGACGCCTCGGAAGCGTCGCGTGCAGCGTGGTCACCGCCGGGTTGGCCGCCGCGGCCTTCAGCGGGACCACCGCCAGCGTCTCCCCTTCGCAGCCGTCGCGGACCACGAGCTCGCCGTCGGGGGTGGCGGGGGGCGGCAGAGGCATGTCGGCGGTGTCGACGCCCTGGAAGTTGAACGGCAGCTGCCCCACGGACACCTCGATCTCGCGGCCATGGGAGAGGTCGACCCCGGGCCACTCCCAGCAGGGGTTCATCACATCGACCAGGAACACCGCGCGCGGACCGTCGTGCGGCGCGTCGTCCTCCAGGTTCAGCGTCAGCCTGTCGGTGCAGAGCTTCAGCTCCTGGCTCGTGCGGCGGAGCGGCGGCTGGGGCGCGGGCGTCGGGACGAAGGGGCTGGTCGCGGCGTTGACGCCCAGGGCGCGGTAGCGGGCCATCTGCGCGGGCATGCGGGCGGCGAAGCCGTCCCACCCGCGCGCGGCGGCGGGAGACCAGCCGATCTCGGCCACGGCGGCGGCGCGGGGGAAGGCCATCCACTCCACGCGGGGCTCGGTGCGGATGTGCTCGGTCCAGAGTTCCGCCTGCAGGCCGAGCACGTGCGCCTCCTCCGCCTCCGTGAGGCCCGGGGGGTGCGGATCGAAGGCGTAGACATCCTTCAGCGTGAAGATCAGTCCCCGTCCCGGCGGCTCGCCCACGCCGCCGCCGTTGCGGTTGTCGAAGTAGAGGGGCGTGCCTGGGGCGAGCACGGCGTCATGCCCGGACTTCGCCGCCTGCGCCGCGCCCTCCAGTCCATGCCAGCTCGTGACCGCCGCGCCCGCGGGCGGGTCGCCGCCGCCCTGCAGGATCTCGTCCCAGCCGATCAGCCGGCGGCCGTGGGCGTGCAGGAAGCGGCCGACGCGGGCGACGAACCAGCCTTGCAGCGCGTCCTCGTCCTTCAGCCCCAGCGCCCTGATCCTTGCCTGGATCGCGGGGGACGCCTTCCACTGGTCCTTCACCGCCTCGTCGCCGCCCACGTGGATGAAGCGCGAGGGGAAGAGCGCCATCACCTCGGTCAGCACGCGCTCCAGGAAGACGAAGCTGCGGTCGTCCGGCGCATAGAGGTTGGGCAGCACGCCCCAGTCGTGGCTCGGCTCGCGCGGCGTTCCCCGCGCCGAGGCCAGTTCCGGATAGGCGGCGATGGCGGCGGTGGCGTGCCCCGGCATCTCGATCTCGGGCACGATCGTCACGTGCCGGGCGGCCGCGTAGGCGACGATCTCGCGCACCTGGGCCTGGGTGTAGAAGCCGCCGTAGCGCCTCGGCCGCCCCTGCGCGTCCCGCGCTTCGGCGCCCGCGGGCGTGCGCCAGGCGCCGACGGAGGTGAGCTTCGGATAGGCCTTGATTTGGAGCCGCCAGCCCTGGTCGTCGGTCAGGTGCCACTGCAGCACGTTCAGCTTGTGTAGCGCCATGACGTCAATGAACGTCATCACGAAGCCGGGCGACTGGTAGTGACGCGCCGAGTCCAGCATCAACCCGCGCCAGGCGAAGCGGGGATGGTCCTCGATGGAGACGGCGTTCAGCGTGACCGCGCCTCGGTCCCCGTCTGCGGTGGCGAGGCTCCAGAGCGTGACGGCGCCGTAGAAGAGGCCCGCGGGCTTGCGGGCGGCGATGTCCACGCCGCGGGGCGTGACCCGGAGCGCATAGGCTTCGTCGCCCTCCGGCGCGCGAGGATCGATCCGCAGGCGCACCGCGCCGGCCGCGCCGGGCCGCACGACCGTGGACAGGCTCCGCGTGCGGCGGAGCAGGTC
>JASLDZ010000228.1 GCA_030151985.1 Caulobacteraceae bacterium
CGGAACGCGGCGCTGACGCCGAGCTGCAGCGGACCGCCCGGCAGGGTGAAGAGGTCCTTCTGCAGCGTGCCCTCGATCTGGCCGAGCTTGCTGTCCGAGTACTGGTCGAAGTTGGGCGAAATAAGGTTCCGAACCGCCGCGGTGTTGGCCGAGGGGTTGAGGAAGTTGTAGGCGCCGGTGTTCACCGCCGTCAGCAGCCCCGAGATGAACAGGCCGCCCGCGGTCGTGTTGCGCAGGTTGCTTTCCGAGAAGGTGCCTTCCAAGTCGTAGTGCCAGTCGCCGTGCCAGTTGAAGGTGCCGTTCAGGCCGGCGGCCAGGCGATAGGTTTGCGAGAACTGCTCGGTATAGGTCGGGATATCGCCGAAGCGGTAGTAGATCTGCGACGCGAGGCCCTGAGCCGCGAACGGGTTGTTCGGGTTGAGCGTCGCGCCGGGCGAAGCGGCCGAGCAGACGAAGGTCCCGCTGCCCTGCGGGCAGACGTAGACCGGGAGCGTGATGCCGGGCGAGCCGTCCGTGCGGTACGGCGCGACGCCGTTCGGCCCCGGCAGGCTGTAGTTGCGGATCGCGGTGGGCGTGCCGCCCGCGTACACGTCGTTCTGGTAGTAGTTCGCCGAGAAGTAGGCCTGGGCGTCGCCGCCTAGCGCCTTGGTGGCGCGGAACGAGGCGCTGAAGCGCTTGTCGTCGGGCGAGATCACGCCGTAGTCGCGGATCAGGTCCTGCTGGCAAAGGTTGACGTTGTTGTCGAAGCCGGAACCGGGCGCCAGGCCGCCGGCGGTCGCCTGACCGGGCGTGATGGTGACCGGCCGCAGCGGGCCGCAGCCGGAGGTCGGGCTGAACAGCTGGTAGTCGCCGACCGGCGTGCCGGTAGCGTCGACCGCGCGGAACAGCGGCACGATGGCGCCGGTCCGGGACGTGAAGCCTTGGAACGAATTGTCGAACTGCAGGCCGCCGAACACCGCGTTCGTCTGGCAGGTGCGCGAGCCGTCCACCACGCTGGTGCCGCAGGTCGGGCTCAGGTCGGCGGTGTTATAGGGGTAGCCGCGGTCGTGGTTGTACAGCGCGCTGTCGTGCTCGTACTCCAGGCCCAGGTAGACGTTATAGCCGTCCCTGTTCAGGTTGCCGTGGCCGACGAGGACCTGGAAGTTGTTCTCAGGCCCGCCGCCGTGCTGGGAGACGCCGCCCTCGGCGCGCACCGTCAGGCCTTCGTAGGTCTTCTTGGTAATGACGTTGACCACGCCAGCGATGGCGTCGGCGCCGTAGATGGCCGAGGCGCCGTCCTTCAGCACCTGAAGGCGGTCGATGATCACGTCGGGGATGGTGTTCAGGTCGACGAAGTTGCGCGTGCCGTCGTCGGCCAGCGGGTAGTAGGTCATCCGCAGCCCGTCGATCAGCGTCAGCGTCGAGTTGCTGGTCAGGCCGCGCAGCGAAGCGGTGGACGCGCCCGCCGCGAAGGCGCCTTGCGCGGTGAAGGAGTTCGGCAGCGCGGCCGCGCCGTTGGCGGCGATGTCCTGGATGCCTTCCTGAACCGTGGTGATGCCGCGGGCGTCGAGGTCGGCGGCGGTCACCGTGGTGATCGGCGCGGCCGTGTCCGACAGCTTGCGGCGCAGGATCGAGCCCGTGACCACGACCTCGGACACGGCGCTGGCGCCGGCGGCGGACTGGTCGGCGGTGTTCTGGGCGCCCGCAGGCTCGCCGGCGACCGGAGCGTTGGAGGTCGTGGACCGGGCGGTCGCCGTGGCGTCGCCCGCGACGCCCGGAGCCGGGGTGGTGCTCTGGGTGGGAGCCTGGGTCTGGGTCTGGGCCATGGCTTGGCCCGAGAAGGCGGCCGCGGCGGCGAAGAGGGCTGTGGACGCAAGCAGGCCGGAACGACCGAGCTTCGTACGCATGGATGGCGTCTCCGAGGGGCTTGGGCGCGGCGCAGTCATCCGCCGTCGCCAGATGGAGGACCCATGCGCGCTCGGTAAATCGCTCGTCCAGCCGCAGACATGTTTCTGACGCTACGTCGTCTTCCGCCTGTCGCCGCGACACCACACTTATTGCGGATTATTGCCGCTCCGCCTCAAGCCGGGTGCAAAATGCGTCAAACCCATGGCCATTTCACTGAAGCATTGTTTGTTTCAATATGGATATGCTTCGCCACATCCTCAGGTCGTGTAGAGAAGCGAACGACGACGCCCGCTTGCGCGGAGGTTGAGACTCCCCCACCTTGGGCGTCCTGCCCAACAGCTGAAAGGAGGTGATCCAGTGTCTCATTGTCTCCAACTGCGGTCCGACCGCGCGACCTGGAGCCTTGGAAACGGGGTTTCCGCCTGAAGGCCCTGACGGGCTGACAGGTTCGCGTCGCGCGGCCAAGGCCGCGGCTACGACGATGGAGGGCCGCCCCGGGGAACCGGGGCGGCCCTTTTCGCGTCCGCCGGAGCGGAGTTCGGCGTCAGACGTCCTTGGCGCTGTCGCCGGCGGTCACCTCGTAGCTCGCGCCGGTCACCAGCGCCGCCGCGTCCGAAGCCAGGAAGACGGCGACCGGCGAGATGTCGTCGGGCTGCAGCCAGCCCACCTTCATCGGGACCGAAGGGGCGCGCTTGTCCCATGCCTGCTGGGCGGTGGGATGCTCGGGCGGCGGCTCGCCGTTCTCGGCCATGCTGTTCTTGAACCGCTTCTCGTAGCGGGTGAGGCCGGTGTCCACGAGGCCCGGTATGATGCAGTTGACGGTGACGTTGTGCTCGCCGAGCTCCAACGCCGCGGACTTCATCAGGCCGATGATCGCGTGCTTGGAGGCGGAGTAGCTGGACGCGTTCTTGGTGCCGTGCTTGCCCTGCATGGAGGAGAGCAGGATCAGCCGACCCGACTTGCTCGCCACCATCTTGGGCGCGAAGGCCCGCACCGTGTTTGCGGTGCCGTTGACGTTGTTGTCGATCACGTCGGTCCACTCGTAGTCCTCCATCTCCAGCAGCGGCTTCCAGCGCTGGATGGCAGCGTCGGCGACGACGATGTCGACCTTGCCGTAGGTGCGCTCCACCTGGTCGGCGAGGCGGCGCATGGCGGCCATGTCGCGGATGTCGGCCTGCACGCCCTCCCCCCGTCGTCCGTAGGCCTTGATCTGGCGCACCGTCTCTTGGAGGTCCTCGGGCGTGGAGGGCTTGGCGTCGTTGGCGGGCGAGGCCCGCTTGCAGATATCCACCGCCACGACGTCGGCCCCGTTGGCGGCGAGCTCCACGGCGATCGCGCGCCCGATGCCGCGCGCAGCGCCGGTGACGACCGCCACCTTGCCGTTCAGCTGCGAGCCGCGCCCCGGCTTGATCGGCCCGGCGCTGCGCTCGGGCGGCGGCTCGGGCATGGGCTGGCCGTTGTAGGTGCGAGGTTCGGTGTCGGAGCGGCCGTCCGGCGTCGACGCGGCCTGTGCGGCGGTCGCGCCGGTCGCCGCGCCCGCCAGCGCGGCGCCCGCGAGCACCGTGCGGCGGCCGAGGGTGAAGAGGGGCGAGGACTCGTCGGCCATGAAGCGCTCCGTTTGGATACGTGAGCGGTCAACCCCGTCGCGCGGTCGAGAGTTCGCCCCCGCTCGCCTTACATGATTGGCAGGAAGCGCAGTCAGCCGGCCCCGATCAGCTCGCGGCCGATCAGGAAGCGCCGGATCTCGTTGGTGCCGGCGCCGATGTCGTAGAGCTTGGCGTCGCGCATCAGGCGCTCGACCGGCCAGTCCTTCAGGTAGCCCGCGCCGCCCAGCGCCTGGATCGCCTCGAGCGTCGTCTTCACCGCATTCTCCGACGCCAGGAGGATGGCGCCCGCGGCGTCGAAGCGGGTGGTGCGGCCGGCGTCGCAGGCGCGCGCGACCGCGTAGACGTAGGCCTTGGCCGAATTCAGGGCGACGTACATGTCGGCCACCTTGCCCTGCATCAGCTGGAAGCTTCCGATCGCCTTTCCGAACTGCTTGCGGTCGCGGACGTAGGGCAGCACCACGTCCAGGCAGGCCTGCATGATGCCGAGCGGTCCGGCGCTCAGCACCGCACGCTCGTAGTCCAGGCCCGACATCAGCACGCCCGCGCCGCCGCCGACGGGGCCCATGACGTTCTCCTCCGGCACCTCGCAGTCCTCGAACACGAGTTCGCCGGTGTCGGAGCCGCGCATGCCCATCTTGTCCAGCTTCTGGGCGCAGCGGTAACCCGCGAACTCCTTCTCGATCAGGAAGGCGGTGACGCCCCGGCTGGCGCCCTCCGGATCGGTCTTGGCGTAGACCACCAGCGTGTCGGCGTGGGGCGCGTTGGTGATCCAGAACTTCGTGCCGTTCAGCACGTAGCGGTCGCCCCGCTTGTCGGCGCGCAGCTTCATCGAGATCACGTCCGAGCCCGAACCCGCCTCGCTCATGGCCAGCGCGCCGACGTGCTCGCCGCTGATGAGCTTGGGCAGGTAACGGCGCTTCTGCTCCGGCGTACCCCAGCGGCGGATCTGGTTCACGCACAGGTTGGAGTGCGCGCCGTAGCTCAGGCCGACGGAGGCGGAGGCGCGGGAGACCTCCTCCATGGCGACCACGTGCTCCAGGTAGCCGAGGCCGAGGCCGCCGTCCGCCTCCTCCACCGTGATCCCGTGCAGGCCGAGCTCGCCCATCGGCTCCCATAAGTCGCGGGGAAAGGCGTTGGTCTCGTCGATCTTGGCCGCGATCGGCGCGATGCGGTCGGCGGCGAAGCGGGCGGTGGTGTCGCGGATGGCGTCGGCGGTCTCGCCGAGGCCGAAGTCCATGGAAGGGCCGGTGTTCGGGATCATGGCGCGGGGCGTAGCACGCAGGCGCCGGACGGCGAAGCGGGGCGTCAGTCCTCGTCGCGGCGGCGCGGCCCTATCAGGTGCAGCGAGGCCGGCGTCATGGCCGCGATCCCCAGGAGGCCCAGCCCCAACCAAGCCAGCGACGGCGTTTGGTAGGTCTTCAGGACGGCGAACGCGAACACGACCAAACCGAGGACGCCCAGCACGAAGGCGGGCGCGCGCAGGGAGGGGGGCGAGACGCGCGGCTCGGCCGGACCGGGGCCGGGCGACGCGCGGAGTGGCGCCTTCCTGACCATGGTCGGCGCGGGCTCGACCGGGATGGACGAGGGCTCGGAGGGCGATGCGGCGGTCTGCGGCTCGGGCGGGATGACGGCGGCCGGTCGCGCCGCCGGAACGATCTGCGGAACGGCGACGACCGGCGGCGGCTCAGGCTCCGCTTCCGAGGCGAGCTCAGGCTCGCGTTCGGGTTCGGGCGAAGGATCGGGTTCGGGGAAAGGTTCAGGCTCTGAAACGGGAGACTCGCGAAGCGGCGCCCGCCCGGCGGCCGGCTCCGTCCGCATCAGCCGATCCAGGCGCGCGGAGAGGGCGGCGACGGCCGCGAGCGCCGCGGACGGCGCGGGCTCGTCCGCTCCGCCGTCGAGCCGCCGCACCCTGCGGCCGTCGTCCAGCGCCTCCGCGAGCGCGAGGGCGGCCGCGTCCTCCTCGGGCTTCAGGAGGGCCGAGGGCGTGGCCTCGAAACCGGCCGGCGGCTCCAGGAACCGCGCCTTCTCCGCCGCGCGCCGCCGGACGAGGACGTCGATCACCTGCGGGTCGCCCGCGATCCTGGCGCAGCGCCACAGTTCCATGGCGGCGGCGGCGGCCAGCGCGGCGCCGGCGTTCAGCCGCCTCAGCACGGCCGAGCGGGCGAACCCGTGCGCCCCCACGCTGAAGGCGAAGGAGAGCAGCGCGTCGAATTGCGGGCCGGAGACGGGCGCCCGCACCAGCGGCTCGATCTCGGCCGCCAGCCGCGACAGGTCGAACAGGAGCAGGGCGCGCGCCTCGGCGGCGGTGATCCGCCGGCCGGGATCGGCGGCGCTCACGTGACCGTGGCCGATGACGAAGCCGCCCTGCGGCAAGGCCGCCGCCTCCAGGCGCAGGCCCTCGAGCCGCTGCACGAGCGCCACGGCGTCCGGCGTGACGCGGGGATGGAGGGCGGTCTGGGTCAGGACGGAACGCTCGCGCAGGAACGCGACCCCCGTCGCAAGAACGCCGCCGGCGAGGCGGCGGCGTTCTGGTCTTCAGGCTGGTGCGGTCGAGAAGACTCGAACTTCCACGGGTTGCCCCACAGCGACCTCAACGCTGCGCGTCTACCAATTCCGCCACGACCGCTCGCTTCGGAGGCGCGGTGGGTAGCAAAGCGCGCCCCGCATGGGAAGGGGCAGGCCCGCATCGCGGCCTAGGCGATCTGGCCGCCGGCCATGAAGTCGTAGACGTTGGCCGCGCGGGTGACGGTGATGGCGATCTTGTCGTCGGCGATCTGGATCTCGCCGCGGGCGACCGGATGGTTGTTGGCCAGGATCCACACCTCGTCGTGCTCGCGCGCGTCGAGCGGGATGACCGCGCCCCGGCCCATCTTCAGGAGCTGCGCCATGGGGAGCTGCGAGCGGCCGAGGACCACCGAGATCTCCACCTGGACGGACTCGACCTGACCCACGCACGCACCCCGACGGCGCCCGCCGCTTGCGTGCGTGGGCGCCGCGGCCACATTCGTCCCGTCATGCTTGCTCCCGCGTTAAGCCAGACCACCCCCGTCTTCGGACGCACGGACGACGCGCGGGTGGGGTGGGCCGTCTCGCCAGGACTCGTCCCCTATCCCGAGGCGGTGGCGGCGATGGAGGCGCGGGCGGCGCGGGTGGCGGCCGGCGAGGCGCAAGAGCTCGTCTGGCTCCTGGAGCACCCGCCGATCTATACCGCCGGCGTCTCCGCCAAAGTCGACCACCTGGTCGATCCGGGGCGGTTCCCGGTGTTCGCAACCGGCCGCGGCGGCCAGTTCACCTACCACGGCCCCGGCCAGCGGGTGGCCTACGTCATGCTCGACCTGAAGGCCCGCAGGCGCGACGTCCACGCCTTCGTCGCCGCGCTGGAGGCCTGGGTGATCGAGGCGCTCGCCGCCTTCAATGTCACGGGCGAGCTCCGCCCCGGCCGCGTCGGCGTGTGGGTGGAGCGCAAGACGCCGGACGCCCCCGCCCGCGAGGACAAGATCGCCGCCATCGGCGTGAAGATCAGGAAGTGGGCCAGCTTCCATGGCGTCAGCCTGAACGTGGAGCCCGACCTCTCCCACTTCTCAGGCATCGTGCCCTGCGGGATCACCGCCCACGGCGTCACCAGCCTCGTCGACCTGGGCCGGCCCGCGACCCTGGACGACGCGGACGCGGCGCTGAAGGCCGCCTTTGTCCGCGTCTTCGGCGCGGTGGAGGAGGCCGAACCGCCGCTCTGACCCCGCCCGCTTGCGAGACCGACGCCTTCTCATTACGCTCGTCATCTCAAGAGGGACGCCATGCGTTACGACGGCGAGCACAAGGCCCGCACCCGCTCGCGGGTGCTCGAGGCGGCGGCGCGGGCGATCCGCGCGGAGGGTCTCGCCAACATCGGCGTGGCGGGCGTGATGTCGCGCGCCGGCCTGACGCACGGCGGCTTTTACGCCCACTTCGGCTCCAAGGACGCGCTGATCGCCGAAGCCGTGGCCGAGACCTTCCGCGACGGCGCCGCCTTGTTCGACCGGGCGCTGAAGGAGCGCCCGCCGCGCGAGGCCCTGGCGCGCTATCTCGACATCTACCTCTCCGCCCGCCACCGCGACGCGCCCGAAGCGGGGTGCCCCCTCCCCTCGCTGGCCGGCGACCTGCCCCGGCTCGGGCCGGACGCGAGGGCGCAGTTCGCCGGCGGGCTCGAGCGGCTGACCGCTCGCCTGCGCACGCTGCTGCAAGACGCTGGGGTGGCCGACGCCGGCGCGCTGGCCCCGTCGGTGCTATCGGAGATGGTCGGCGCCGTGGCCCTGGCGCGCGCGGTCCCGGACGTCGCGCAGTCGAACGCGATCCTGGCGAGCTCGCGGGAGGCGTTGCGACGTCGGCTGGGACTGGAGAGCGGGACATGAACATCGCGGCCGAAGCGGGCGCGGACCTCAGCGGGCTGGAGCAGCTGCGCGCGATGGCGGCCTCGGGTCGCAGGCCCGGGATCGGAGAGTCGCTCGACTTCACGCTGGCGGAGGTTGAGGTCGGCTTCGTGGCGTTCGAGGGCGTGCCCGGCCTGCACGCCTACAACCCGATCGGCGCGGTGCACGGCGGCTACGCCGCCACGCTGCTGGACTCGGCCTGCGGGTGCGCGGTCCATGCGAGCCTGCAACCCGGCCAGACCTACACGACGATCGAGCTGAAGGTCGCCTACCACAAGGGCATGACCGCGCAGACCGGGCGCGTGCGGGCCGAGGGGCGGGTGGTGAGCCTGGGCCGCCGCGTGGCCTTCGCCGAGGCGACGCTGAAGGACGCCGCGGGCAAGCTCTACGCCTCCGCCACCTCCAGCCTCCTGGTGATGACGCCGTAGAGCGCACCTCGACACCCGCCCCGCTTCCGGGGAAGCTCGCGATCGGCCGAGGCGGGAGACGACATGCCGGACGACACCCCCGGCGGTCCTGCGCCCCTCGTCACCGACTTCACGGGGGTGGAGACCGCGGGCGCGCTGGGGTTCGGCCTGATCGGCCTCCTCGTCGGCGGCCTCTTCCCGCTTCTCCTCGGCGCCCTGGCCGGCGCGGGGCGGCTGACGGAGGCCGAGCTCGGCATCGCCGCGACCCTCGAGACGCTGGTCCTGGGCCTGACCACCGCCGCCTGCGCCGCCCGCCTGCCGCCCCGCCACCTGCGGACGATCGGCGCCATCGCCTCGCTGGCGCTGGCGCTGGCGAACGCCGCCTCGGCCGGGCGCTCGCACTGGGCGCTGCTGGCCGTTCGGGCGCTCGCGGGGATTCCGGAGGGCGTGCTGCTGTGGCTGGCGATCGGCCTCATCGCGCGCACACGCCTGCCCGAGCGCTGGACCGCGATGTTCACCCTGGGGCAGCCCGCCACCCAGGCCACGGCGGCCGGCGCGCTCGCCGCGCTGGTCCTGCCGCGCTTCGGGGTGGACGGCGCCTTCCTCGCGCTCGCGGCCCTCGGCGTGGCCTCGATCCTAGGCGTCGCGACCCTGCCGCGCACCTACGTCCCTCTGGCGGAGGAGGAGGGCGGGAGCCGCCCGCTCCCCTGGCGGGGCCGGCTGGCGCTGGTGGGCATGGCCGCCTACCTGGGCGCGGTCACGCTCGTCGCCGTCTTCCTCGGACCTTTGGCGGCGAGACGAGGGCTGTCCTCCTCGGTGCTGTCGGCCGCGGTCACGGGACAGTTGATCGCGGAGACGCTGGGCGGCGTGCTGGCCCTCGCGGCGGCGGGCCGGATGCGGCCGCTCACCTCGCTGCTCATCGCCGCGCCCGTGGTGCTGGGGGCGATCGCCGCGCTCAGCCTGGCCACGACCGGCCCAGCGTTCGCCGCGGCCGACGCGGCCTTCGGCTTGGGCGCCTTCTTCGGCATGCCCTCGCTGGTCGCCCTGGCGATCGAGGCGGACCCCACGCGGCGCAGCGCGATGCAGAGCGGCGCGGCTCAGCTGCTCGGCTCGGCGGCGGCCCCGCTGGCGGGCGCCGGCGCGGTGGCGGCCGGCCTCGGCGTGGTCATGGGCCTCGCGGCCGCGCTGTTCGCCGGATCCGTCGGCGCCTTCCTCGGGGTCGCCCGCGCAGATCGAGGTCGCGGCGGAGGCGGCGATCGGGCTAGATGAGCCCATGAAGCTCGCATCCCTGAAGGGCGGCCGCGACGGGCGCCTCGTCGTCGTCTCCCACGACTTGGCCTGGTACGCCCCGGCCGACACCATCGCCCCCACCTTGCAATCCGCGCTCGACCGCTGGGACGAGTGCGCGCCGGCGCTGCGCGCGCTCTCGCTCAGCCTGGAGGGCGGCGGCGTGCCGCGCGAGCGGTTCCACGAACACGAGGCGGCCGCCCCCCTGCCCCGCGCCTATCAGTGGGCCGACGCCTCCGCCTACGTGAACCACGTGGAGCTGGTGCGCAAAGCACGCGGCGCCGAGATGCCCGACAGCTTCTGGACCGATCCTCTGATGTACCAGGGCGGCTCCGACGGCTTCCTCGGCCCCCGCGATCCCATTCCGCTGGCCGACGAGGCCTGGGGCTGCGACCTGGAGGCGGAGGTCGCGGTGATCACGGGCGACGTGCCGCAGGGCGCGTCGCGCGAGGTCGCGGCCGCCGCCATCCGGCTGGTGACGCTCGTCAACGACGTGTCGCTGCGCAACCTGATCCCGGCCGAGCTGGCCAAGGGCTTCGGCTTCTTCCAGTCCAAGCCCGCCTCCACCCTGGCGCCCGTGGCGCTGACGCCGGACGAGCTGGGCGACGCCTGGGACGGGGGTCGGCTGCATGGGGAGCTGGAGACCTTCATCAACGGCCAGCCGTTTGGGCGCCCGGACTCCGGCGTCGACATGACCTTCGACTTCCCCACCCTGATCGCGCACGCCGCGAAGACCCGCGCGCTGGGGGCGGGCACGGTGATCGGCTCCGGCACCGTCTCCAACAAGGGCGAGGACGGCGGCCCGGGCCTGCCCATCGCGCAGGGCGGCAAGGGCTACGCCTGCCTGGCGGAGGTCCGCACCGTCGAGACGCTGCTGCACGGCGCGCCTCAGACGCCCTTCCTGAAGCGCGGCGACACCGTGAGGATCGAGATGCGCGACAAGGGCCGCCACCCGCTGTTCGGCGCCATCGAGCAGACGGTCGAGGCTCCGTGAGCGACCGCATCACCTCCCGCTTCGGCGCCTTCACCCCCGCGCTGGAGGTCGTGGAGGGGATCGACCTCTCCGGCCGCACCGCCATCGTCACCGGCGGCGGCTCGGGCATCGGGGTGGAGACGGCGCGCGCGTTGGCGCACGCGGGCGCGGCCGTGGTGCTGGCGGTGCGCAACACCGCGCAGGGCGAGGCGGTCGCCGCCGACATCGGCCACGGCGTCGCGGTCGAGGCGCTGGACCTCTCCGACTTCGCCTCGATCCGGGCGTTCGCCGGGCGTTGGGGCGAGCGGCCGCTGCACATCCTGGTCAACAACGCCGGCGTAATGGCCAGCCCCCTGGCGCACACGCGCGACGGGCTGGAGATGCAGATCGGCACCAACCACTTCGGCCACTTCCTGCTGAGCGTGCTCCTGGCCCCCGCCCTGGTCGCCGCCGCCACGCCGGGGCGTCACGCCCGCGTCGTCGCCCTCTCCTCGATCGGCCACATCCGCAGCGCGGTCGACTTCGACGACCCGAACTTCCGCAGCCGCCCCTACGACAAGTGGAGCGCTTACGGGCAGTCCAAGACCGCCAACGCGCTCTTCGCCGTCGGCTTCGACCGGCGCTTCCGCGACCGCGGCGTGAACGCCAACAGCGTCATGCCCGGCGGAATCATGACGCCCCTGCAGCGGCACATGGCGCGCGAGGAGATCCTGGCCTTCGGCTGGGTCGACGCGGAGGGCAACGTGGCCAAGGGGTTCAAGACGCCCGAGCAGGGCGCCTCCACCTCCGTCTGGGCCGCGGTCGCGCCGGAGCTCGAGGGCGTTGGCGGGCTCTACCTGGAGAACTGCGCGCAGGCCGTTCCGTATCGGAAGGACGGGCCCCGCGAGGGCGTCATGCCCCACGCCCTGGACCCCGAAGCGGCCGAGCGGCTGTGGGCGCTGTCGGCGGAGACGGTCGGCGCGGGTTGACGGGCGCGCGCCGTCGCCGTCCCGTCATGGCCGCGGACTACTGAACCGCCTTCCGAGGAGCCTCCGTCCATGACGCTCGACCGTCGCCGCGCGCTGTCGCTGTTCGCGCTCTCCGCCGGGGCGCCGGTCGCGGCGAAGGCGGCCACGGCGTCGGGCGCGGTCCGCTTCGAGCACGGCGTCGCCAGCGGCGACCCCCTCGCCGACCGCGTGGTGATCTGGACGCGCGCCACCACCGGCTCCGACGCGTCGGTCGAGGTGCGCTGGGAGGTGGCGGAGGACGCGGGGTTCGCGCGCAGGGTCGCCTCCGGCGTCGCGACCGCCTCCGCGGTGCGGGACCATACGGTGAAGGTCGATGTCGGCGGACTGAAGCCGGGGCGCGACTACCTCTACCGCTTCTCCGCCGGCGGGGCGGTCTCGCCGGTCGGCCGCACGCGCACCCTGCCCGCCGGGAGGGTCGACCGGGTGACGCTCGCGTTCGTCACCTGCGCGCTCTATCCCAACGGGTACTTCAACGCCTACGACCACATCGCCAAGCTTGACGCGCTCGACGCCGTGGTCGAGCTGGGCGACTACATCTACGAGTACGGCGCGCGGCCGGACGATTACGGCATGGTCCGTGGGCAAGCGCTGGGTCGCATCCCGGAGCCTGCGCACGACATCGTCACGCTGGCCGACTACCGCACCCGCTACGCCCAGTACCGCCGCGACCCCGACCAGCAGGCCGCCCACGCCCGCGCGCCGTGGATCTGCGTCTGGGACGACCACGAGATCGCCAACGACACCTGGAAGGGCGGCGCCGAGAACCACCACGAAAAGACCGAAGGCGCCTTCGAAGACCGCAAGACCGCGGCGATGCGAGCCTATTTCGAGTGGATGCCGATCCGCGAGCCCAAGCTGGGCCGCGCCGCGGAAACGATCTGGCGCAGCTTCGACTTCGGCGACCTGGCCAGCCTGACCATGCTGGAGACCCGCCTCACCGCCCGCTCCTACCAGCTGGAGTACGACCGGCCGGGCGACATCCCCATGATCGTCTGGGACGCCAGCGATCCCCAGGCGCGCAAGCCCGTGCGCGATCCCGCCGAGGCCGCCCGCATCAGGCGCGCCGCCGG
>JASLDZ010000246.1 GCA_030151985.1 Caulobacteraceae bacterium
CGCGAGGGCTGCGACTTCTCCTTCTCCGGGCTCAAGACCGCGGCGGCGCGGCTGGCGGAGGGCGCGACATCGGACGCCGACAAGCGCGACCTCGCCGCGGCGGTGCAAGCGGCGATCGCGCGCCAGCTCGTCGACCGCAGCGCCCGCGCCTTGAAGCTCCACGCCCGCGAGCACGGCGGCGCGGGGCGGCTGTTCGTGGTGGCGGGGGGCGTTGCGGCCAACCGCCTGGTGCGCGCAGAGCTGGAGGCTTTGGCGGCGGCGCACGGCTACGCCTTCGCCGCGCCGCCTCTAGCCTATTGCACCGACAACGCCGCCATGATCGCGCTCGCGGGCGCGGAGCGGCTCGCGGCGGGGTTGGTGGACGGGCTGGATGCGCCGGCGCGTCCCCGCTGGCCGCTGGACGAGGCCGCCGCGGCCTCAGCCCCGCACCACGCCTACGGCCGCAAGGGCGCCAAGGCGTGAGCGCGCCACCTGGGATCGAGGGCTGGGCGCTCCTCTCCGAGCGCACCCTGGTGAAGGACCGCTGGATCGACCTGCGGGTGGAGACCTGCCGCCTGCCCTCGGGCGCGGTGGTGGACGACTACCACGTGCAGCACCATCCCGACTGGACCACGGCGGTGGCCGTCACGGCGCAGGGCCGCTTCGTGCTCGTGCGTCAATGGCGTGAGGCGGCCAAGGCGGTCAGCCTGGAGTTCGCCGGCGGCGTGGCGGAGCCCGGCGAGTCCCCCGCCGCCGTAGCCGCGCGCGAGCTCCTGGAGGAGACAGGGTACGCCGGGGGCGCGGCCGTGTCGCTCGGCTCGCACTGGACCAACCCCGCCAGCCATACCAACCGCATCCACACGGTGCTGATCGAGGGCGCCCGCCGCGTGCGCGAGCCGCAGTTCGACGCCCACGAGCACCTGGAGGTCGAGGAGGCCGAGCCTGGCGCCCTTCTGGCCTATCTGCGTTCGGGAGAGATGGCCCACGCCCTCCACGCCGCCGCCGCCACGACGGTGCTGCTCCACCGCCCCGACCTCTTCGGGGTGCGGCTGTGACGTTCGGCTGTGTCGGGGTGATCGGCGGCGGGGCGTGGGGCACGGCGCTGGCGCAGGTGGCGGCGCGGGCGGGCCTTTCGGCCGTGCTCTGGGCGCGCGAGCCTGAGGTGGTGGAGGGGATCAACGGCGGGCGCGAGAACGCCCCCTTCCTGCCCGGCGTGCGGATCGAGGAGGGGGTGCGCGCCACGGGCGACCTCGCGGACCTCGCCGGCTGCGACCTGATCCTGGCCGTGCCGCCCGCGCAGTTCGCACGCGCCACGCTGGCCGCCTTCGCCCCGCACGCCCGCGGGGGGACGGCGGTGGCGCTGTGCTCCAAGGGCGTCGAGCAGGGCTCGCTGAAGCTGATGACGCAGGTGCTGGCCGAGATGCTGCCTCACGCGCGCCCGGCGGTGCTCTCGGGGCCGAGCTTCGCGGGCGAGGTGGCGCGGGGCTTGCCGACCGCCGTCACCCTGGCCTGCCCCGACGCCGCGCTGGGCGAGGAGATCGCCCAGGCGCTCGCCGCCCCGGGCTTTCGCCCTTACCTTACCGACGACATGGTCGGGGCCGAGGCGGGGGGCGCGGTCAAGAACGTGCTGGCGATCGCTTGCGGGGTGGTGGAGGGCCGCGGGCTCGGCCGCTCGGCGCATGCCGCGCTGATCACCCGCGGCTTCGCGGAGCTCACACGGCTTGCCGTGGCGCTGGGGGCGCGGGCGGAGACGCTCAGCGGCCTCTGCGGGCTGGGCGACCTCGTGCTCACCTGCTCGAGCCCCCAGTCGCGCAACATGAGCGTGGGCTTGGCCCTGGGCCGGGGCGAGACGCTCGCGGACGCGCTCTCGGGCAAGCTGTCGGTGGCCGAGGGCGTCGCGAGCGCGCCCGCCGTGCGCGAACTCTCCGCGCGGCTGGGCGTGGAGACGCCGATTTGCGAGGCGGTGGCGCAGGTGCTGGCGGGTGAGGCCGACGTGGACGAGGCGATCGGCGGCCTCCTTTCCCGCCCGCTCCGCGCCGAGACGGACTGAGGACGAGGACGCCATGCCGCTCTACACCGTCACGGGGCGCGACAAGCCGGAGAGCTTCGACCTGCGCGCCTCCACCCGCGCCGCGCACCTCGACTGGCTGGCGGAGCACCCGGACAAGGTGCGGCTGGGCGGCCCTTGGATGGACGCACAGGGCCGCTCCGTCGGGTCGCTGCTGATCGTTGAGGCGCAGACGCTGGAGGCCGCGCAGGCCTGGGCGGCTGACGATCCCTACGCGCAGGCCGGCCTCTTCGCGCAGGTGACCGTGGAGCCGTGGCGGCTGGTCGTCGGCGGCTTTGGGCAAGGCGCGTGAGGCTGGGCGCGTGAGCACGGCGCGGCCCGGACCGGGCGTTCGGCTGTGCGCGCTGGACGACCTGGCGGATCCCGGCGCCAAGGGCTTCGTGTTCGAGCCGCCGGAGGGCTCGGCGGAGGACGTCTGGCCGTTCCGGGGCGTCGTGCTGCGGATCGATGGAACGTTGCGCGGCTACGTCGACAGCTGCCCGCACGTGGGCGTTTCGCTGAGCCCGGACGGCGAGCGCTACCTGACCAAGCGCGCCGACTTCCTGATGTGCTTCAACCATGGCGCCCTCTTCCGGGTGGAGGACGGGATGTGCGTGGCGGGGACGTGCGTGAACCGCGCGCTGCGGCCCTGGCCGGTCGAAGCGGTGGACGGCGCGGTCGTCACCGCCTGAGCGCCGCCCCCTAGACCTCGGCGCCCTCCGTATTCGCCGCCATCGCCAGCCGCATCTGCTCCGCCTGCTCGGGATCGATGCCCAGGAGCGCCATGAAAGGCGAGGGCGAGCTGTCGTCCCACGCATGGCGCGAGCCGATGGTGATGCCGCCGTCGACCACCAGGTGCGTGCCGGTGACGAAGGCCGAGGCGTCGGAGGCGAGGAACAGCGCGGCCTCTGCGATGTCCTTGGGCAGGCCCGCCTTCTTCACCGGCTGCATCATCGGCGCGACCTCCTCCACCCGGGCGGCGAGCTGGTCGGCGACCATGCGGGGCAGGCCGACGCTGGCGCCGAAGATCGAGGTGGCGATCAGGCCCGGGCAGATGGCGTTGACGCGGATGTTGTCGCGCGCCAGCTCGGCGGCGGAGACGCGCGTCCACTGGATTACGGCCGCCTTGCAGGTGGAGTAGGTGATCGGACCCCACCCCGCCTGCAGCCCGGCGATCGAGGCGGTGTTGACGATCGCGCCGCCGCCGCGCGCCTTCATCAGCGGCTGGGCATGCTTGGTCCCCAGCATCGGCGCGCGGACCAACAGCGCGAAGGTGCGGTCGATGCCGGACGCGGTCAGCTCCGCCAGGGTGGTCATGTAGTCGCTGACGCCGGCGTTGTTGAACAGGATGTCCAGCCCGCCGAACGCCGCCACCGCCGCGTCGAGCGCGGCCTTGATCTGCGCCTCGTCGGTGACGTCGCAGCGGGCGTAGCGGACCCGGTGGGGGAAGCGCTGCTCCAGCATGGCGCCCTTGTCGTCCTGGATGTCGGCGGCGACCACCTGGGCGCCCTCGGCCACGAACAGCTCCACCGCGCCCAGCCCAATGCCCGAGGCGGCGCCGGTGACGACCGCGACCTTGCCTTCCAAGCGACCGGCCATCACGCGTCCTCCATCACGACGACGACCTTGCCCTGCGCCTTGCGGTCACCGAGGTGCTGGATGGCCTCGCCCGCCCGCTCCAGCGGGAAGCGGGCGGAGACGTGCGGCTTGATCTTGCCCGCGGCGTACATGCCCATCAGCTCCTTCACGCTGCGGGCAAAGCCCTTGGGATCGCGCGCCGCCCAGCCGCCCCAGAACACGCCGACGATCTGGCAGCCCTTCAGCAGCGCCAGGTTCAGCGGGATCGAGGGGATGCCGGCGGGGAAGCCCACCACCAGGAACCGGCCCTCCCAGGCGATGGCCCTGAGCGCAGCTTCCGCGTAGTCGCCGCCCACCGCGTCGTAGACGACGTGCGCGCCGTCCGGCCCGCAGGCCTTCTTGAACAGGTCGGCGAGCGCCTTCCGGCCCTCCTTGTCGAACGGGCCGGTGGGGTAGACCACCGCTTCGTCGGCCCCCAGGTCGCGGCAGAACTGCGCCTTCTCCTGCGTGGAGACGGCGGCGACCACGCGCGCGCCCATCGCCTTGGCCAGCTCGATGGCGGCGACGCCGACGCCGCCCGCGGCGCCCAGGATCAGCACCGTCTCGCCCGGCTTCAGCGCGGCGCGGTCCTCCAGGGCGTGCCAGCTCGTGCCGTAGGTGAGCACGAAGGCCGAGGCCTCGTCGAAGGGCATGGCGTCGGGCATGGGGATGCAGCGGGAGGCGCCGACTACGATCTTCTCAGCCATGCCGCCCGAGCCGGTGGAGCCGATCACCCGGTCGCCGAGCTTCAGGCCGGTCACGCCCTCGCCCAGCGCCTCGACCACGCCCGCCACCTCGCCGCCGGGGCTGAAGGGGCGGGGCGGCTTGAAC
>JASLDZ010000274.1 GCA_030151985.1 Caulobacteraceae bacterium
CTCCACCATTCTGGGCGTCGCCACCGGCGCGCTGTTCCTGGCGCCGGCCGCGTGGGCGCAGTCGCAGCCGACGCCGCCTCAGCCTCAGGTCTCCCAGCCCACGGCCTCCGACATCGGGACGGTGGCGGAGGTCGTGGTGACCGCGCTCCGCTCCTCGCAGCGGCTGCAGGACACGCCGGCTTCGGTCTCGGTGCTGACCGCGGCGCAGCTGCGCAATGCCGGCGTCGTCACCACCGAGGACGCCGTGCAGCTCATCCCGGGCGTCACCATCGTCACCAACACCGCCGAGATCGGCGACACTCAGGTCAACATCCGCGGCGTCAACGGCGCGCGTGACGCCGAGAGCAGCGTCGCGTTGGTGGTCGACGGCATCCTGAAGACCAACACCGCGGTCCTGAACCAGGATCAGGGCGACGTGCAGCAGTTCGAGGTGCTGAAGGGTCCGCAAGGCGCCTACTACGGCCGCAACGCCGCGGCGGGCGCGGTGGTGGTCACCACCCGCAAGCCGACGGACACCTTCACCGCCAACGCTCGCGCCAGCTACGGCAACAACGACACCTGGACCGGCTTCGCCTCGCTCTCCGGGCCGATCAACGACAAGGTCGGCTGGCTGCTGGAGGGCGACTACCGCAAGACGGACGGCTTCTACCGCAACACCGGGCCGATCGCCGGCGCGCAGGGCGCCACCGTCGACCCCTACGACGGGTTCGACATCAACGGCCGCGTCATCGCCCACCCCACGGACAAGCTGACGCTGGACTTCAAGGGGCGCTACCAGCGCGCGACGTCCGGCTCCTACGCCTACAACGTCGCCTTCAACCTGCCCAACCTCGCCAATGCGTTCGGATCGCCGCTGTTCAACGAGGACGTGAACAAGCACGACTTCGTCTTCGACTCGAACATCCCCTCCTACGACCGGCTGGAGAGCAAGGAGTTCTCGCTGAAGGCCGATTGGGACCTGGGCTGGGCCAAGCTCTCCGCCTGGGGCCTGTACTCGGACGTGTCGGAAGGGGCGTCGGCTGACGCGGCGGTCGCCGCCTTCGGCGCCTTCAACACGAGCCCGGAATGCGTCGCGAGCGTCACGGCGCTGTCGGCCTCGGGCTACCAGCTGCCCGCGCCTCTGATCCTGGCGCCGACGCCCGGCGCCTCCGTCCTCGGCGCCTTCTCGCCC
The DNA here is from genome assembly GCA_030151985.1 of Caulobacteraceae bacterium. GTDB lineage: Bacteria > Pseudomonadota > Alphaproteobacteria > Caulobacterales > Caulobacteraceae > JASLDZ01. The sequence continues at coordinate 1,172 of JASLDZ010000274.1, forward strand.
ACCACCTGCGACGGCACGCAGTACCAGCTGCGCACCCAGACCGACTACAGCGCCGAGGTGCGCCTCTCGTCCCGCGCGGACCAGCGGCTGCGCTGGTCGCTCGGCGCCTACTACCTGAACATCAAGCGCCACGTCGGCGTGTCGCTCGGGTACGATCGGGGGCAGGGCGTGCTGCGCAACCTGTACAACCCGCCGGGCTCGTCCAACCCGACCGAGCAGCTGTCGGACGACCGCTTCGGCACCGACGTCTACGCCGGCTTCGGCTCGGTGGACTACGACGTCACCAAGGCGTTCACCGCCTCGTTCGCCCTGCGCTACGACAGCGAGGCGCGGGACGTGAAGAACGAGGTCGACCCGAACGCGCGCAACACCTACATCAACGGCGGCGGACAGCCCCTGAACGTCGGCCTGAACTTCGGGCCGCTGACGCCCAAGAGCAAGACGTTCGACCAGTTCGAGCCGCGGGTGAATTTGCTCTACAAGTTCTCCAGCGACTGGAGCGCGTATGCGACGGCGGGCGTCGGCTTCAAGTCCGGCGGGTTCAACAACCAGGGCAGCCAGGCGACGGTCGAGAGCATCTTCAATCTGCCCACGATCAACGCCGGCCTGAACATCAACGACCAGTACAAGAAGGAGGTCTCGACCTCCTACGAAGCGGGGATCAAGGGGCAGGCGTTCGAGCGCCGGCTGACCCTCGATCTCGCCGCCTACCGCACCAACGTGCACGACATGCAGTTCTTCGAGTTCTACGCCGGGCCGTTCGGCATCCTGCGCGTGGTCTCCAACATCGACCGGGTGACGATCACCGGCGTTGAGGGATCGGCCAGCTACCGGGTCGGGGGCGGTCTGAACCTCTTCACCGGCTTCAACTACAACGACAGCCGGATCGACCGCGACAGCGCGCGCCCGGGCGCGGTGGGCGGGGAGTCGCCCTACACCTCCAAATACACCTTCAACGCCGGCGCCGAGTATGTCCGCCCGCTCACCGCCGGGCTGCAGCTGATCGCGCGCGTCGATTACCGCCGCGTCGGCCCGACCTGGTTCTCGACCGCCCAGGAGGGCGACAGGCCGACCATCTTCAACCTGACCTTCGGGCCGTTCCTGGGGACGGGCAACTACACCAACTCGGAACGTGACGCCTACGACCTGACCAACGCCCGCGTCAGCCTGAAGCACGGCAACTGGACGGCGACCGCCTTCGCCGAGAACCTGTTCGACACCAAATACGTCGCCGAGGTCATCCCGGCGCCGGAGTTCGGCGGCTCCTTCATCTCGCCTGGCGGCCGCCGCTACTACGGCGTGGAGGTCTCGGCGAGCTTCTGACGGCTTGGCGGCTGGTCCGCGGCCCTCAGACCGGCGCGCCCGTCCGTCGCTCGAGCAGGCGGAAGTCCCGGTCGTTCCTCAGGTCGCGGAAGGCCAGCCCGTTCGGGAGCGCCACGGCGTCCATGTCGTGGTCGGCGACGGCCGTGGCGACCTCGCGCAGCGCCGCACGGTCGCGGCCGGCCCGGGCGTAGGTGGCGGCCAGGGCGAGGTGGGAGAGCTGGCCCGCCCTCAGCTGCCGCTCCTGCTCTGCGATCAGGGCGCGCCACATGCCGGGTTCGCCCGCCCTGTCCAGCCCCGCGCGGGCGGCGGCGGCGGCGGCGGCCCGCTCCGGTTCCTGGCGGATGCGGGCGACCGCGTCCATCTCGTCGAGCCACTCGCTCCACCGGCCCTGCGCCATGCGGATCTCCTGCATGTGCCAGTGCGGGGACTGGAAGTCCGGCCGCTCGGCCTCCAGCCGCTGCAGGATCGAGACCGCCTCCGCCTCCCGCCCGGCGGAGAACAGGATCAGCCCCCGGTCGGCCGCAATAGAGTCCGACTCCGGCTTGAGCGCCTGCGCGTGCTCGATGTCCTCCAGCGCCGCGGCCACCTGGCCCCGCGCGAGCCGCCAGGTCGCCCGCCAGTGCCACGCCTCGGCGTCTCGGGGGTCGAGCGCGAGCGCCCTGGCGTATTCGGCCTCGGCCTCGGCGGGCGCCCAGCGCCACCATCCCAGCACGAAGGCGAGCGCGGCATGGGCGTCGGCCCGGCGCGGATCGATGGCGAGGGCCCGGCGGGCGGCGGCCTCGGCCCGGGGGAAGGCCTCCCGCGGCGACAGCACCGTGTATTCGCGCAGGAGGTTGTAGCAGTCGGCCAGCCCGACGTAGGCTGCGGCGTCGCCAGGGTCGCGCACCACGGCCTGGGTGAAGAGGTCGACCGCCCTCGCGAGGCTTTCGGGCGTGCGCCGGCTCCACTCCCGCACCCCCTGCAGGTAGAGCGCGCGCGCCTCGGGCGAGGCGGCGGGCCGAGCGGGCGCCGCTATCCGCGTGGCCACGGCCACGGACGTGACGCCGATCAGCACCGTCGCTACCACCGCCGCCGCCGCTCCCGGCCGCACCCGCGTCTTCCGCGAGGTCACGGCGACGTCGACCGGATCGCGCTCTGAAGGCGAGGACGCCGGCGCATCGGTCGCGGCCTGGGCTCCCGAGCGTAGCCACGCCTCCAGCTCGCGCACGGTCGCGTAGACGGTGCTCCGCCCGGCCCCCGGCGCGCGATAGACGGGCAGCCCGCGCTCGGCTTCCCAGCGGCGCGCCGTCTTCTCATCGCGGCCGAGGAAGGCGGCGATCTCCTTCCACGTCATGAGCCGGCGGTCGTCGGCGGGGCCTTCCCCGCCTGCGCGCGCCCGAAGATGCCCGTTCATGCCCGCTCGCATCCGTTGCCGCCGGCGCCCCGGTCCCGCGACCCTTGCTCCGGCCCAGAGGGCCCGCGGCCGCGCGCGAACGCAACGCGGCGCTTGATCGCGGCGAGCGTCTCGCCGTGCGTAGGAGGCTTGCGCCCATGCCGCTCACCGCCGTCGGCCAAACCACGCTGATCGCCGATCCGCCGCCCTACTACACGGTGCTGGGACCGACGGCGGTGCTGAGCGACGGCACGGTGCTGGTGCTGGACACCTACAACTCGGGCTTCGGCGCCGGCGTGGTCGCCCGGTTCACGGCGGACGGGCAGGAGCTCTCCAACCTGCAGGTCCAGATCGACGGCGCCTCCGGCTACAGCGGAGGGATCGTCGCGCTCTCGAACGGCGGGTTCGCCGTGGTCTTCCAGCAGGACAACGGCATCGGCGGGCACGACGATTTCTACGCGCGCGCCTTCAACGCCGACGGCTCGCCACAGGGGGCGGTGGTGCACGTGGGGGACGGCAGCGGAGTCGCCTCGGGCGTGCAGGCCGAGGGCTACCTCGCGCCCACCCGTGACGGCGGCTACGTGCTGGAATACAGCGACAACACCCACAGCGGCACGTCGTTCGGGACGGTGGGGTTCGGCAGCCAGGTCAACGAGGATAACGACGTCTACGCCGTGAAGATCCTGCCGGACGGAAGCGAACCGAACGGCGACCCGAACCTGAACGCCGGCACCGAAACCGCGCCAGGCCCCGCGCCCTACACCTACGACGGCGTCGCCGGCGACCAGCGCAGCGGCGGCCCGGCGACGCTCTCGAACGGGACCATCGTCACGCCCTACTTCGACACCAACTTCTACACCTACGTGGACGGCGGCGCGGGCAACTCCGTTCAGAAGGCGGGGCAGTACGGCATTTCGATGCGGCTGTTCACCGCCTCGGGAGAGTCCAGCGAGATCAAGGTCGACACCCTCGCCCCCGGCGACCAGTACGTCACCAACAGCGTGGCCGAGGCCTACCGTCCGGTCGCCGCCGCGCTCGACACGGGCGGCTTCGTGGTGGTCTGGGGCGAGCAGCAGGCGCACGCCCCCGGCGACATCCTGTTCCAGGCCCGCTTCTTCGACGCGACCGGACACGCCACCAGCGCCGTGGTGACGCTCGAGGACCTGCCGACCGGGGGCGGCGCGGGCCACGTGGGCGACGGCGGGCCCTCCGTCGTGGGGCTGCCGCAGGGCGGCTTCGCGATCGCCTACGACACGTACGGCGCAGACGTGCACCTGGCGACCTTCGACGACGCGGGCGCGCAGACGGGGGCGGTCGAGGTGGCCGGCGGTGGCGGCGACCAGCACCTGACCGGGCTGGCGGCGGGACCGGACGGCTCGATCTACGTCACCTGGTACGACCAGAACGCCGCCGGGAGCCGTGAGTCCGTCGAGCGCTTCGTGGTGGCCGACGCAAGCCATGCGCTGACCGGGACCGCCGGAGCCGAAACCCTCGCCGCGCCCTCGGGCGCCGCCTGGATCGACGCGGGGGCGGGCGACGACACGGTGGTCGCCGGCGCGGGAGAGGACGACATCTCCGGCGGCGCGGGAACCGACACCCTTGTGCTGAACGAGGCCTACGCCTCCGCCACGTTCACCTACGCCGACGACGGGCAGATGACCGTCACGGGCGCGCTGGGAACGGAGGTGGTCCGCGGCGTGGAGCATCTCCGCTTTTCCGACGGCGTGTTCGACCTAGGGTCCGACGGGCGGCTGGAGGTCGGGAGCACGGTGGCGGGGACCGCGGCGGCCGACACCCTGGTCGGCGGCGCGCTGGACGACCTGCTGCAAGGGGGCGCAGGCGACGACGTGCTGACGGGCGGCGGCGGCAGCGATCGGCTCGACGGCGGCGACGGGGTGGACACAGCCACCTACGCCGGCTTCGCGCACGACTACGCCCTGGCGCTGAACGCCGGCGACGGCACGGTGACCGGCGGCCGCGAGGGCGGGACCGACACGCTCGCCTCGGTGGAGACGGTGCAGTTCCTGGACGGGACGCTGACCTTCGACCTGCACTCCACCGCCGCGCAGATCGTGCGGCTGTACGACAGCTTCCTGGGGAGGGCGCCCGACGCCGCCGGCTTCGAGAGCTACCTGCGCTACGTCGCCGCCGGCCACAGCTTCCAGGACATGGCGGACAACGCCGCCGCCAGCCCCGAGTTCGACCAGGCGACGGCCGGTCTGAACGACACCCAGTACGTGACCTACGTCTATGAGCACTCGCTGCACCGCGAGCCCGATCCCGGCGGGCTGCAGACCTACGTCGCGGACTTAGAGAACGGAACCTTCACGCGCACCTCCATGATCGTGCAGGCGGCCGAGAGTCCCGAGCACGTGGCGCTGACGGCGGGCGTGGTGGGGCAGGGGCTCTGGGTCCCGGACGAGAAGGTCGAGGGGCTGGAGCTGCTTTACGACGCCGCCGTCCAGCGCCAGCCGGATCCCACCGGCATCGCCGGCTATTCGGCCGAATTGACGCGGGGGTCCACCTTCCACGACATCGCCAACCAGATGGCGGCCTCGGCTGAGTTCCAGGCCGCGCATGGCGCGCAGACGGACGCCGAATACATCGACAGCCTCTACGTCGCCGAGGTCGGTCGGCACGCCGACCCTTCTGGCCTCGCGGCCTACGAGGACCAGCTCGCCCACGGCTACAGCCGGGGCGATATCCTGTTCGAGACGGCCATGAGCCAGGAGCACCAGTCGCACGTTCTGGCGTTCTACGACCCGCTGCTGGGGACCTGAGCGGCCGCGCTGAGGGAAGGGGAACCCGGCGGCGGGACGCCGACTTATCGGTGCTGAGCTTTTGATGGTGCCCCGCCTTGCGTAAGCCGCGTCAGCGTCATTTTCCCCGCGCGCCCCGCCTCCGATCGGCCGGGGCCGCCATCGGCAAGGGGACGGCGACGTCACGGGCATGCTGAGCTTCCTGTTCGCGACGGGGATCGAGAACTCCAATCCCACCGTCGGCGGCCGTCGGGTGGACGAGCTCGAGAAGTGCGGCTTCTACAAGTGGTGGAAGACCGACTTCGCCCTGGTGGAGGAGCTGGGCGTACGCTTCCTGCGCTTCGGCCCCCCGATCCACACCACTTGGCTGGGCGACGGCCGCTACGACTGGAGCTTCGCCGACGAGACGTTCGCCGAGCTGAACCGGCGCGACATCACGCCGATCGTCGACCTCTGCCACTTCGGCCTGCCCGACTGGGTGGGGAACTTCCAGAACGGCGACTGGCCGGCGCTGTTCGCCCGCTACGCCCGCGACTTCGCCCAGCGCTTCCCCTGGGTGCAGCTCTACACGCCCGTGAACGAGATGTACGTCTGCGCCCAGTTCTCCGGCCGCTACGGCTGGTGGAACGAGCAGCTGACCTCCGACCGGGGGTTCGTCACCGCGCTGAAGCACATCGTCCGCGCCAACGTGCTGGCCATGCAGGCGATCCTGGAGGTGCGCGCCGACGCGATCTTCATCCAGAGCGAGAGTTCGGAATACTTCCACGCCGACAATCCCGCCGCCATCGGCCCGGCCGAGACCATGAACAGCGAGCGCTTCCTGTCGCTCGACCTCAACTACGGCCGGCGGGTGGACTCGTCGATGTACGAGTTCCTGATGGACAACGGCGTGACCCGGGAAGAATATCACTTCTTCCTAAACAACCGCATCAAGCAGCACTGCGTGATGGGGAACGACTACTACGTCACCAACGAGCACCGGGTCTCGGCGGACGGCGCGACCCGGGCGTCGGGGGAGATCTTCGGCTACTGCGAGATCACCCGGCAGTACCACGCCCGCTACCGCCTGCCGGTGATGCACACCGAGACCAACCTCAGCGAAGGCCCCACGGGCGAGGAGCCCACGCAGTGGCTCTGGAAGGAGTGGGCCAACGTGCTGCGCACGCGCAACGACGGCGTGCCGGTGCTGGGCTTCACCTGGTACTCGCTGACCGACCAGGTGGACTGGGACTCGGCGCTGCGGGAGGACAACGGCCACGTGAACCCGCTCGGCCTCTACGACCTGGATCGCAACATCCGAAAGGTCGGGCAGGCCTACAAGCAGCTGATCGCCGACTGGCGCGAGGTGCTGCCGACCCAGAGCGTGTGCCTGGTCATGCCGATCCGCACGCCGCAGGATCATACGTCGCCTTCCGGCGATGAGGCCGAGACACGCGCGCACGACGCGGGTACGCCCGCTCGTCTTCCCGACGCGAGCTAGAGGATGTCCATGGGTTTCGACGGCAAGGTGGTGATCGTCACCGGCGGCAACAGCGGCATCGGGCTGGCCTGCGCCCAGCGTTTCGCCTCCGAAGGCGCGCACGTGGTGATCGCGGCCCTCGTGCAGGCGGACGGCGAGGCCGCGGCGGCCGCGCTCCCCGGGCCGGGCTCGATCGGCGTCGGTTGCGACGTCGCGAACGAGGCGGCGGTGGAGCGCTGCTGCGAGGCGGCGGTGGCGAAGTTCGGCCGGCTGGACGTGGTGGTGAACAACGCCGGGCTGATGACCTTCTCGCCCATCGCCGACACCACGGCCGAGACCTTCCTGAAGGTGCTGGGCGTCGACCTGATGGGGGTGTTCTACTTCACCAAGCACGCCTTCCGGCGGATGAAGCCGGGCGGGGCGATCGTGAACGTCGCCAGCGTGCACGCGGTGGAGACCTCGCCCAACGCCGCGCCCTACGCGGCGGCGAAGGCGGCGGTCCTCTCGCTGACCCGCACCGCCTCCATCGAAGGCAAGGACAAGGGGGTGCGCGTCAACGCCGTGCTGCCGGGCGCGGTCGACACGCCGATGCTGTGGGACAACCCCAACGTGAAGAGCGGGGCCGAGGTCGTGGACAAGGCCTATGTCGGCGAGCCCGCCGAGATCGCGGCCGCCGTGGCCTTCCTCGCCTCGGACGAGGCGAGCTTCGTGACGGGCGCCAGCCTTCCCGTCGACGGCGGCCGCCTCGCCAAGCTGTGAGCCTGCCGGCGACCTAGGAGGCTCCGCCAACCCGGACGAAGCCCTCCACCACCCAGCGCGCGGTCGTGACGGTGCGGCCGGTCCGCTCGAGCCCGCCGGCGGCGGCCAGGAAGCGCCCGTGGATGCCGCGCGCGCGCTGGGCGAAGTCGTGGAACTGGACGTGGTGGTGGGCGAGCACGAGCCGGCCGCCGGGGCGAAGGCGCCGCCGCGTCTCCCGTGCGACCTCCGCCATCGCCTCCGCCGGCAGGTAGTAGAGGAGCTCGGCCAGCACGACGGCGTCGTAGGCGGGGCGCGGGAAGGGGGCGGGCAGCGCCAGGGCCAGCGTGCGGGCGCGAGGACGGCCCTCAAGCGCGCGGCGGATGAGCGGCAGGCTGGCCTTCGCGCCGTCGGTCGCGTCGAGCCTCAGGCTGCGATCCGCCAGCGCCGCGCTGTTGGCCCCGGCCCCGGCGCCGAGCTCCAGCAGCCGCCCCCATCGCCCAGGGCCCAGCGCGTGCAGGATCGCCTGGCGCTTCATCGCCTCGTCCCGGTCGGTGAACGTGCGCCAGGGGTCGGGATCGCCGCCGAAGGCCGTCTCGAAGGTGGCGAGCGTGGCGGGCTTCATCGCCGCAGCTCGACGAACAGCTCGACGCCGCGCGTGAACATCGCGGTCTGAGCCCGGGTTAGCGCGAAGCCGCGCGGATCGTCGGAAATCCCGCCGGTCTGGCTGCGGTACAGCCGCAGGGCGGCCGCCTTGGCCGCCGCGCCGCCCGGCACGACCGCCGTCCGCGCGCCCCTCGCCCTGGGACGGGGCCAGACCGGGTAGCCGAGGCGGCGGGCGCGGCTCGGGGCGCGGGAGAGGGCGCGGGCGACGACGCGATGGTCCGCATGGTCATCGTCCGGCAAGGGTCCGACGATCAGCTCGCATCGCGGCCGCCGGGCCACGAAAGCGGCGATGCGACGCGCGGCGAGCGTCTCGCACGTCTCCAGTCCGCCGTCCGGCAGGTCGAGCGCGTGGATGTCGCCGGCGCGCAGCCCGAGCGTCGCCAGCGCCCACCGCGTCTCCCGACGGCGCTGGCGCACGAGCCGCGCGCGGGGCCAGCGGGCGCTGCCGGGGTGCGAGGCCGCGCCGTCCGTCACCACCAGCACCTCCACCCGCGTCCCCAGCGCGCG
>JASLDZ010000285.1 GCA_030151985.1 Caulobacteraceae bacterium
CCTTCGATGCGAGGATCGCCGACGTAGAGCACGCCCGGGCGGCCGCCGTAGAACCGGCGCAGATAGGCGATCGCCGCCCGCGGACCCTCCCGCCCGGCCTCGACCAGCGGCCAACCCCGTGCGGCGCCTTCGATCACCACCGGCGCTTCGCGTGCGATCAGCCGATCGACGCCAAGGCGCAGGGCCTCGTCCGCCCCGATGCGCTGCGCCGGCGAAGCCACGGTCAGGCGGCCGCCGCGCGGCCGGCGTCGGCGCGGGCCTTGCGTTCGATCAGGTGGGTGACGTTGGCGAGCGACGCCTGGAGCATGATCGCCAGCCTCAGGAACCCCTCGCGGTGCAGCGCGGCGAGAGCCTCCGCGGAGAGGCGGGCCAAGGCGTCGCGGCCTATGGTGTAGACGTCGGGCACGTCCATCCGGCCGCCGTCGTGCAGCGTGATCTCCAGCCGCGCCGGCTCGATCAGCCCGTGGCGCTCGAAGGCCGCGAACATCGGGGCGGCGGCCTCCACGCCGACATGGACGGCGCGCAGGAGGCGGATCATGTGCTCCAGATAGGGCGCCTGGCCGCCGGCGGAGCGGAACAGCGGCGCGCCCTCCTCGCGGCTCACGCGGGGATGGTCCATGTCGGCCTGGACGACGGGGTCGGTGCCCGCCGCTTCGCCGGGCCGCGCCTGGGGAAAGGCGAGGCGGAAGGGCGCGAGGCGGCGTACGGCGGGCACGTAGCGGGCGTCCCACGCCGCGCCGTTCAGGAACAGGTTCTCATCACGCTCGAACCCCAGCATCACCACCGCCTGCCAGGCGTCCTGCTCGTCCTTCCGGATCAGGATCGGGTATTCGCGCTGGAGCTCCTCGTACTCGGTGGGGAAGGCCAGCACGAGGTTGACCGCGTCTCCCCAGGCCGCCCCATGGCCAAGACGGATGCGCAGGTCGTGATGATCGACGTTGTTCAGGACCTCAAACCGAGCCAAGGCTGGAACTCCACAGATGCGAGCGAGAGGCGGCCACGGCCGATGGCTCGCCCTGCCCCGCCCGGCGGCGCTCCCATTCGACCGGAGCGCCGCCGTCATTGTTAGAACCGGTACCGTACGCCGGCCATGAAGCGGCGCTGCAGCTCCTGGTACTGCCAGAAGTCGACCTCGTCGCGAGCATAGGTGCTGTAGCTCTCGTTGGTGAGGTTCTGCGCCTCCAGCGTGATCGCCAGGTGAGGCGTGATGTCGTAGCTGATGTTGGCGTCCAGCGTGCCGTAGGGGGCCACGTAGACGGGGTTGAGGTATGACCCGCGGCTGGTCTGCTGCAGGAAGCGGTCGCGCCAGTTGTAGGCCAACCGGGCCGACAGGTGGTTCTTGTCGTAGATCAAGGTCGCCGAGGCGGTGTCGGACAGGCCCGTCAGCGCGAACTGGCTCGTGCCCGGGTCGCCGGCGTTGTCGAAGCCGATGTCGCCTTCCACGTGCGTGTAGCTGGCGCCGATGCCGAAGCCGGTATCCCAGAAGAAATGCAGCCCCTGGAACTCGAAGCCGTAGATCTGCGCGGACTTGTTGTTCACGGGCTGGCTGATCAGGAAGTCGAACAGCGGGTCTTCCGGGTTGCCCGTCAGGTCCACCGCGGCCAGCTCGGAGTTGACGAAGGCCTGGTCGAGCGAGCGCGTGGTGGTGTTGTAGTGCGACTGGAATTGAGCCAACGCCGCGGCGGCGTTCCCGTTGTTCTGCTGGATCAGCGCCGTCAGGGTGAACAGGTTCACATCCGTCAGGTCGGCGCCGATGTTGGTCAGCTGCTGCTTGGCCGTGCCCGACCGGGTGCCGGCCGCGCCGGAGCTGGCGTCGCGCAGGCCGAACAGCGGGCCCTTGGTGGAGCCGGTGCCGACGAAGTTGTCGACGCGCTTGTCGAAGAAGCCGACCGAAACGTAGCTGTCCTTGGCGTAGTACCACTCCAGCGACACGTCGAAGTTGTTGGAGGTCAGCGGCAGGAGGCCGGTGTTGCCCTCCGACGCCGTCGGAATCCCGCCGATGGCCGTGGGCCGCGGCGGCGTGCCGACCGAGGTGTTGGAGAACAGGTTGTTGTACTGCGTGCGCGCGATGGTCCGGCTGGCCGACGCGCGGAAGATCAGGTTCTTCTTCAGATCGATCGAGAAGTCGATCGACGGCAGGATGTTGTCGTAATGGCCGTGGCCGGTGACCGCGGAGGTGTTCGGCTGCAGCGTGACGTTGAAGTCGTTGTCCGCCTGCCAGACGATCGCGCTGGGCACCCGAAGCAGCGAGAGCGCGGAGGTGTCGGTGTATTCGTACCGCACGCCGGTCACGACTTCGGCGCGATGGCCGTAGAGGTCGCCCTTCCACTGGAGCTGGGCGTACACGGCCGCGATCTTCTCCTCCACCTTGTTGTTCGTGTCGCTGGTGGTGTTGATCGCGTGGGTCGGGCCCAGGCCCAGGTAGTAGCTGCTCAGCCGGTTGTAGATGGCCGTGGGATCGCCGCGGAAGGCGACGCCGTCCGGTCCAGACGTCGGCGCATCGAAGCCGTTGAACTTGCAGGTCAGGCAGAACTGGCTGACGAGGTCGGACGCCACCTTGGCGACGGTCCCGTCGTCCGTGACGCCCCAGTCGCCCAGCGTCTGGTCGGTGGCGACGAAGCGGGCGCGGGTGTTGGTGTCCCGGTAGTCGGCGCCGAACGTCACGTGGCTGCCTTCGCCCAGGTCCCAGTCGCCGTCGAACCGATACTCCTGCAACTCCTGCGACTGCGAGCTGAAGAACTGGCGGAAGTGGTTGGTGCCGACGTCGCCGAGGTCCAGCACGCCGTTGCTGTTGTTCGGCTGCAGCGCATCGTTGACCGTGATGTGGGTCACCGGAATCCCGCTGCTGTAGTCGAGGCTGTGCGCCCCCACCACGACCGCGGCCAACCCGGCCGTGGTCGAGCTCGCCCCGTTGGGGTTGTTCGGCGTCACCTGCGACTTGCTGTAGTGGCCGTCGAAGCTGAGCGTCAGGTTGTCGCGCGCCTGCCACTTGGCGTTCAGGCCGTAGTCGCCCAGCTCGTTCAGCTGACCCCGGTCCTGGTTCTCGAAGTCGACGTCCTTGGCCCCCGTGCCCCCGCCGATGAACTCCTGCAGATAGGTGGCGCTGGCCACGCCGTCGGTCGGATTGTTGAAGACGACCTGACCGAACGGACGGTTGAACCAGTTCGAGTTGTCCGACCGGCGCTCCTCCTCCGAATTGCGGACGTACAGGCCGTCGAGGGTCAGCAGGAGGCTGTCGATCGGCTTGAACTGCAGCACGGCCTGCGTGTTGAAGCGCTCGTACTCGTCGTCGGAGAAGCTGTAGCGGCTGTCGTTGGGGAAGGAGACGAGCGTGCCGGCGGGCGGCGTGTTGGTCAGCTTGGTCTGCGCGTTGACGAGGCCGTTGGCCGGGTCGAGGAAGTCGCCGATGCTGCGCACGTTCCAGTCTTCCGAGTTCGCGCTCGGCACCGAGAAGTGCTGCTGCGAGTAGCTCCCGAAGATCGCCCCGCCGATCCGATAATCGTCGCTCGCCCAGCTGAGGTAGCCGGTCGTGTCCGGGGTGACCACCGATCCGCAGCGGTAGCAGTCGCTGGCGCTCTGGTTGTAGTCGGCCTTCAGGCCCACGCTGCCGGTGAAGCCGGTCTGGTTGCTTTCCAGCGGTCGGCGCGTGACGACGTTGATGACCGCGCCGATGCCGCCGTCGGGTATGGCGGCGCGTCCGGTCTTGTAGACCTCCAGCGTCTTCACGCCTTCGGTCGCGATGTTGGAGAAGTCGAACGAGCGGCCGAAGCCCTGCGCGCCGTCGCCGTTGACGTCGCCGCCGACCGCCTGGTCGTAGGAGGAGGCCAGCGTGCGCCCATTCAGCGTCACAAGGTTGTAGTCGGCGCCGAACCCTCGAACCGTCACCGTGGAGCCCACGCCGTTCACGCGGTCGATGGAGACGCCCGGGATGCGCTGGAGGCTCTCGGCCAGGTTCGTGTCGGGGAACTTGCCGATGTCCTCGGCCGAGATGGCGTCGACCACGCCGAACGAGTCGCGCTTGATGGCGATGGAGCGCTCCAGGGAGGCGCGCACGCCGGTGACGACCACCTCGCTGACCGTGCTGTCCTGCGCGGACGTGTCGGGCTGGGCGTTGGTGGCGATCGCTCCCTTTTCCGGCGCGCTTTGCGGCGGCGCCGTCACGTTACCCTGCGGCGTCCCTTGGAGGGGGTTGGAGGGCGAGGCGGCGACCTGGGCGACGGCCATCGACGGCGCAAGCAGAGCCGCGGCGATAGCTGCGCGTGAGGTCGAGCGGGCGAGCGCCCGCGAGAGGCCGAAGACCTTCATCGTTTCCCCCAACGAATGCGCCGCTTCAGCGGCGACTGGTTCGGACTCGCCCGGAGGCGGTCTGTGGTAACGCTACATCCGGGTAAAATCCTGTCAAGCGGCTGTCATCGACCTG
>JASLDZ010000309.1 GCA_030151985.1 Caulobacteraceae bacterium
CTGATCGGCGGCGTAGAGCTGCAGCTGCGCCTGCGCACGCGCCTTCAACGCGTCGTAGGCGAGGTCGCGCGTGCGCAGGCTCAAAGACGACAACCGGTGGTGGGCGTCGAAACGCAGGGTGACCTCCGACCAGACCACCTCGCCCATCCTCAAGTTGCGGTAGATGAGGGTGTCGGATCCGGAGCCGCTAGCTTCGGGCTGCGCGTCCTCGGGCAGCAAGCGTTGAGCTTGCGCAACCGATGATCCGAGGAAGGTCTGAGCTGATGCGGCCGAAGAGGCGGCGATCAGGACCACCGAGATCAGGCCGGCGAGAAGCCGCTTCTGCGGAATCATGGGGGCGCGCCTTGTATAACGACGCGTCAACGTTATCGGGACGTCCCTGACAAAGCCTTCAGGACTGTGGTTTCAGGTCCGTTCATCCTGCTGCGGGCGGTGAACGCCTCGTCAAGGCTTGGCGGCGATGACCCAACAGCTGGAGCCGGGCGCCCTTCGCTGTTCGCTCGCGCAGACGGCGCGCGCCCGCGCCAGCGAGGGGGCAAGCAGTCTTGCGCGAAAAACCGCCGCCCTTGCCGGCGCGAGAGTGACTTCGCCGGGCAACCCTGATGCGACCGAGGCGCCGGCCCGGACCTGGGCAAGCGCGCGCTCGGCCGCGGCGCGAGAGCTGAACAGGCCGATCTGCGCGGCGTATGGGCGCGGCGCAGCCGCTCCCGTCGCCGAAGGAGACCGGTCGCTGTGGTCGATGGACTTGGCGAAAGCCGGGGCGCGGGGCGGCGCCGACGACGCCAAAGCGCGGGCGCGATCCCGCAGCGGCGGCGCGCCGGAGCAGACGTCGCGAACAAGGCCCGCTTCGGCGTCGTCCTGCGGCGTGCGCCATCCATCAGCGGCCGGATCGCTCGGTCCGCCTACGGACCACGCGTCCACGCTCAGCACATGTTGGCGGCAATCGACGCGCGCCAGCACCGAGCCGGTGGCCATGACCGCCTTCGCGTCGCGCATGACGAGTTGGGGGATGAGCGCGGTCACGTGCCAGACCCCAAGATCGTCTCGGGTGCGCGCCACCACCCTGAAGGCCGCTCCGGGTCGGGCGGACGCAGGAGCGTTCGCCTGCGTTCGCGCCTGTGCGCAGGCCGGCGCCGGCGCGGCGGCCAGCGGGCCGATCGCTCCTACGACCGCCAGGACCGCTGGCCTCTTCACGGTCTGCCCCTTTCTCCCAAGGCGGCGCGCATCAGGCGCCCAGCCACCTCATCACCGAGCGGACGGCGCCCGAAAAGCAGGCTTTGCGACGTTGCGCGCCTCCCAAGCGAGCCCAACGAGAGCATCAGCTCGCCTCTGGAGCGAATGGTGTTGAGATGGCGCCACACGCGGAGGACAAAGCTCGGAACGGTAGTGAGATCAACTGGCTACACGCACTGCGACAGGGCACTAGCGGCGAGGCACGGCGTTAGCGCCCGGTATACGGGCTCAGGCGCCGTTAACAGGTTTTTCATCTTGTGCTATGCCCCGCGCGGGGCAGGCGTTTAAGGGGATTGTCATGAAACTCGTCTCGGGGATGGTGGCCGCGGCCGCGCTCTTCGCGTGCGCAGGGACCGCACAGGCGGCCACGTACCAGATCAAGGACAGCGCCCAGATCGACGGCGCGCTCGTTCCGGACGGCACCTACACGTCGGACACGGCCAAGGATAAGGGCCCGGGTCCCTACACGGACTACTTCACCTTCAAGATCGACGACGCCTACGTGGCGGGCATCTCCGCGGCCTTCGTGGAGTACACCAAGCTCGGTTCGTCGATTTCGAGCGCGATGCTGTCGCTCTATTCGGGCGCGGTCGGCAGCGGCACGCTGGTGGACTCGACCGGGACCTTCTCTCCGACGGGCCCGGGCGGCGTCCCCACGCTGCAGGAAGCTTCCCTCGCCGGCGGCGACTACTACATCGAAGCGCTCGTGACGCCCAACAAGGGCTACGGCGCCAACTACTCGGTCAACGTCACCCTCGGCGACATCTCGAGCGCTCCGGAGCCGGGCGCCTGGGCGCTGATGATCGCGGGCGTCGGCCTGGCGGGTGCGGCTTTCCGTCGCGGACGTCGCTACCGCATCGCCGGCCAGCTGGCCTAAGGCTCTCGGCGGCCGCTCCGCGGCGGCCGATATCCAAGAAGGAGGGGCTCCGCTCGCGGGGCCCCTTTTTTCGTTCATAGCCCTGGGCTTCAGGATCCCGTTCGGGAACACTTCTCAAGCCGCGCGTTCCGGGCTCCAAGAGTTGCGCGCTTCGTGCGCGCCGCCTGAAGCCTTGGTCCCCGATGTCGTTCCGTCCTTCTCGTCTTCGCCTTGCCTTGCATAGGCCGTCCCGCCGTTCGGGCCGCCGCCGGTCCCGCAAGCCGGCCGTGGGGGCGGGCCTGACGGCGATCCTCGCGTCCGCCCTCGGAGGCGCCGCGCACGCCGAGACGCTGGCCGACGCGATCGCGCTCGCCTACCAGTCCAACCCCCAGCTCCAGGAGGAGCGCGCCTCGCTGCGGGCGCTGGACGAGAGCTACGTGCAGGCGCGCTCGGCCTACGGGCCGCAGGTCAGCTTCGGGCTGGGCTACGACTATTCCAGCGTGCAGAGCGCGCGCGCCTCCTTCCTGGGCGGCGGCATCGAGACCAGCCGCACCAGCGGGGTCCTGCCGACGCTTTCGGCCAGCCAGCTGCTCTACAACGGCGGGCGGACCGCCTCCTCCGTCAGCGCGGCCGAGGCCGAGATCCTCTCCGAACGCGAGCGCCTGCGCGAGGTCGAGGGCCAGATCCTGCTGCAGGTCGTGGACGCCTACGCCGCGGTGCTGCGCGACCAGGAGCTGCTTGCCGTGCGCATTCGTGCGCTCGACGCCTTCGAGCGGGGCTTCACCGAGGCCAAGGCGCGGCTGGAGGCGGGCGACGCCACCCAGACCGACGTCGGCCAGACGCGCTCGCAGTACGCCTCGGCCCGCGCGGACGTCTCCGCCGCCAAGGGGCAGCTGCAGGTCAGCCGGGCGCAGTACCGCGCGGTGGTGGGGCAGGAGCCGGGCCAACTCCAGCCTCCCGACGTCCTGCCGGGCCTTCCGGCCACCATCGACGAGGCCTTCGACGCCGCCGACCGCGACAACCCCGAGCTGAACCGCACCATCCTGGCCGACCGCGCCGCCCAGCAGCGCGTACGCGAGGCCAAGGCGCAGATGCTGCCCTCGGTCAGCGCGCGCGCCTCGTACGGCTACAACGGGCCGGGGGGCTCGGAATCGAACTTCTACCTGCCCCAGTTCGACCGGCAGGTGTCCGGCACGGTGACGCTCACCCAGCCGCTGTTCACGGGCGGGCAGGTCAGCTCCCAGATCCGCCAGGCGGTGGAGCAGGAGGCTTCGGCCCGGCTCGGCATCGAGTTCGCGCGCCGCACGGCCGTGCAGTCGGTCTCGCAGTACTGGAACCAGGCCGCCGCCGCCGACGAGGAGCTGTCGTCG
>JASLDZ010000319.1 GCA_030151985.1 Caulobacteraceae bacterium
ATCCACCGCCAGAGGCACCGAATAGGCCAGGCCGTAGCCCGACCCCTTCCAACAGCCGATCGCCCAGCGCGCCTGGCGCACGGCGTAGGCCCAGTCCTGGCGATAGTCGTTGAAGTCGACGACGCCATCGGCTCTGCGTCCGACAAAGACCTCGAACTCCGGAAGGGCCTTGCGCCCATCGCAGCCTGCGCCCTTGTAGACGTAGAGCGCGCCCGCTTCAGCCGTGCTTGCGAAGGACAGAACGCCCGCCAGGAGCAGTCCGCCGAAGACGCGCCGCATGGCTTCCTCCAAAATCCTCAAGGCTCCGCCACCGCCGGCCGCTGCTGACGAAGGCCAAGACCGCGGCCGGCGCCAAGAGTTCGGCCCGGCGTCGGCCAGGGACAGCATGTGAAGAGCTTGAGACCGAAGCTCGCCCTCTGCCCGCATTGTAAGGAGGCCGCCATCAGAGCGCGAGGCTGGCGGGGCCTGCTTGCACGCTTACAGATCCGGAGAGGCTCATGACCCATTCGTCCGTCGCCCTTGTCGCCCTCGCCCTTCTGGTCAGTCAGGCGGCGCTCGCGCAGGCCCCCGCCCCGGCGGCCGGCGCCGTCAAGAGCCACCCGACGAAGCCGGCGAGCGCGAGCCTGGCTGCGCCGGGGGCGAACACCACCGGCCACAGCGCGGCGGCGGTCGACTGCTCCAGGCAGGCCGACGCCAAGGGACTCCATGGGAAGGCTCGCGCCAGCTTCCGCGCCAGCTGCAAGGCCGCCGCCAAGAAGAGCTGAGCTCGACGCCGCGGCCGTCGGATCGACGTCAGGGCGGCTCCGCTCAAGCGCAGACGCGCCTTGGCGCGTCGGCGACGGTTCGGCGGGGATCGACCGGTCCGTGGCCGCGCAGCAGGGCGGAGCGGGACTTGGCGCGCGACCCCGTTCGGCAGGACGCAAGACGCCTTCCAGAGCGCCGTGGTCCATCTCGCTCGATGAAAGCGCGTCACGCAGCAACCGCCGATCGGTCGCTCGCCTAGCCCGTCGGCCGCAGCGCTTGGTGGAGGAAGGCTTCCGCCGAGACCGCAAGCCGAAGGAGCGGCGCGCTGCTTCCTTGCCGCACCACACCTTCGCGCAGCAGGAAGACGACATGAGGAACATGACGCCGCTCAAGCCGAGCGCTAGCGCCTGTTCAACCCCTCGTCAGACTTCATCTGGATTATCAGGCGTCGGCTGACCGTCCACGTCCTTGCTCAATCGGTCCGGTTCAGACTAAGTCGGCAGCGGAGCAACTGGGGGCCATGATGGCTGAAGATACGACCGACACGCTGATCCTCACCGCTGAAATCGTGGCCAGCTATCTTGGCGGCGAGAGCCACCGCGTCACGCCCGAACAGATTCCGGAGCTGATCCGCAGCGTTCGCGCCGCGCTCAAGGAAGCTCCAGCCGCCGCCAACACCGCTTCGGCCAACAACGACGCTTCCAAGCCCAGCAAGCGGGACATCACCAAGTCGATCACGCCCGACGCGCTCATCTCCTTTGTGGACGGCAAGCCCTACAAGACGCTGAAGCGCCACCTGACGCGCCACGGCATGAGCATGGGCGACTACCGCGCGCGCTACGGCCTGCCTTCCGACTACCCGAGCACCGCGCCGAACTACTCGGCCACCCGCTCCGCAATGGCCAAGTCGTTGGGGCTCGGCGCAAAGCGCAAGTCGCAGACCCCGGCGCCGCCTGCGCCCAAGGGGCGGGCGAAGAAGGCCGCCGCCGAGTAGGTCGGCGCCAAGGCGGGTTCAGCACGCCCACCGCGTCCTGATCGCAGGGGATCGGTCGGCCTCAAGGCCGATCCCCGACGTGGCCTTGCCGCGAACAGGACGGCTCGACGGAGGGTGCGTTTGGCCCCCCTCCCACTCGGGTGAAGCCTGGGCCGAGATGAACAGAGCCTAGTCTCCAAGCGCTCAGCGACGACGTGCCCGGAGCGCTCGTTGTCCTTGTAGGCAATGACCTTGGCCGTGCGTAGAGGTCGCATTCCTGCGTGGATCCTGAGCCGCGACGTAGCTTGAGCTGCCAGGAGGATGTGCGGTTGCGACCTGTCCCGATGAAACGCCGCGGGCGCTGCGTCAGCTCGCCCTAACGGCCAAGCAGGCCTCGTCCAGCAGCGACTCCCCGTGCCCGGGGTCGGCCTCATCGGCTTCGGTCGTCCGGGTCAGGAGGTAGAACCCCTTCCCTCGCGGTCCGGTGGTCGGCACCGCGACGAGCGTCTGGTCCCCCATGCGGGCGGCGACGTCGGCGGCGGCCAGCGGCAGCAACTGGAACGGGTCGGCCCCATCTAAGTCCGCACCCGCCAGACGGCGGATCCGCCAACGCCAGCCCAGGAGCCTCTGGTTCGACCATCGATCGCCGATCCGCCCTGCGATCGAATCCAGCGCCTGGCTCACCTGCGGCTTGATGCAGCTGATGTGGATATGCAGCTGGTCCTGGCTCCTCCCGGCGATCCCGTTCACGGCCAGCCCCACCGCCTCCCGCGGCAGCGGCCGCCCCAGCCGCGCCTGCAGAAAACCACGCGCGTTCCAAGCCAGGCTCCAGTAGTTCGGCGCGCCCGGCTCCAGAAGGGCCGGATCCTCGATCCCTGTCAGTCGCCGTGTGGGCGACAGGAGCAGGTGGAAGCGCTTCTTGGGGTCGGGCACGATCGCGTAGCCTTGCTCCAGATCCACCTTCAGGCACGGCGCCGCAAGTCCGGTCAGCTTCCGGTCGCGCACGCAAAGACCGTGCACGACGTGCCAGAGCGCGTCCGACCTCGCCGCCCGGCCCCCGGCGGGAGTCCCCAGCCACCCGACGATCGCGAGCAGCATCGAAGCGTGGGCCCGTCGAAGTCGGGGAAACAAGTGCATGACGTTCTGGGCGGAGCCCCTGGGCGACCGCCATGGCCGTTCCGTGGCGAAGCTTGCAGGCCGGGCGTTGACGAAGGGTGCAACGCCGGGCCGCCGCCGCCAAGCGGACTCGCGCCCGTGGTGAAGGAGCCGCGCCCGCGAGCGGCTTTTCTCATTGCGCAGGGAGGTGACGGCGCGCGCGACCAGACGCAGCGGATGACGACGGCTTCGAAGCAGGCTAGCGCAGAGGGCGGAGCTGGGGGGACAGATCATGAAGCACGCTGAACTCGTGGACCGGTTCGCGACCGAGGCGTCGCTGCAGAAGACCGAGGCGACCCGCCTGCTGCAGGCGATCGTCCAGGTGATGACCGAGGCGGCCGTCGCCGGCGACGAGGTCAGCCTCCCGGGCTATGGCAAGCTGAAGGTCCAGCACCGGGCGGCGCGAACCGCGCGCAACCCGAGATCCGGCCAGAGCGTCGCGGTGCCCGCGAGCCGCAAGGTCAGCTTCCAGCCGGCCAAGGCGCTGCGGGACCGACTGGCGCTCTAAGCGCCCCGCAGGCGGCTCACATGAGCTTGCGCCAGGCCAGCTCCGCGAACTCGCAGAGACGCGGCCGCGTGTCGCGGGGATCGATGATGTCCTCGATCCCGAACCGCTCCGCCGTGCGGAAGGGCGACCGCACCCGGTTCAACCGAGTGCGGATCGCCGCCAGCTCGGCCTCGGGATCGGAAGCCGCCTCGAGCTCGGCTCGGTAGGCGACCTCGACCCCGCCCTCGATCGGCAGCGAGCCCCAGTCGCCGCTCGGCCACGCGAAGCGGTACTGAAACCGCTCGGCGTTCGACATGGCGCTGCCGGCGATCCCGTAGGCGCGGCGGATCACCACGCTCGCGAGCGGCGTGGTCGCGCGATAGATCGCGTTCATCGCCTGCACGCCGTAACGGATCGTCCCCGCAAGCTCGGCGGCCCTGCCGATCATGAAGCCGGGGTTGTCGACGAGGTGGACGATCGGAAGCCGAAACTGGTCGGCCAGCCGAACAAAGCGCTCCACCTTCTCGCTCGACTTGGCGTCCCAGGATCCGCCCATGAAGCTCGGATCGCTCGCCAGCACCGCCACCGGGCGCCCACCCAGGCGCGCGAAGGCCGTGATGACCGCTCGCCCCCACCGCCGGCCCATCTCGAAGAGGCTTGCGCGATCGACGACCGCCTGCAGCACCCTTCGCATCGCATAGACGCGCTTGGGGTCGCGCGGGACGATGTCGAGGAGGCCCGGGTCGCGGCGGTCGACCGGGTCGTCGCACGGCGAGAAAGGCGCCAACCTTCCCACTTCGCCCGGCAGGTAGGAGAGGAAGGCGCGCACATGAGCGAAGGCTTGCGCCTCGCTCTCCACCTCCTCGTCGACTACGCCGTTGCGGGTGTGAACCGCGCTGCCGCCCAACGCTTCGCGATCGCTGTCCTCGCCGATCGCCGCCACCACCGCCGGCCCCGCCGCGAACAGCTGCGACAGGCCCTTCACCATGAGCGAGTAGTGGCTGGCGCAGACCCGCGCCGCGCCGAGACCGGCCGTCGGACCGAGCGCCAACGCGACCACCGGGACACGGTCCAGGTTGGCGATCACCTCGCCCCAGCCCGGCACGGCCGGGACATAGGTGGCGCCGGTCTGCTCCAGCGTCTTGACCGACCCCCCTCCCCCCGTTCCGTCCACCATGCGCACCAGCGGCAGCCCGAGCCCGTGAGCCATGGCTTCGCACTGGACGAACTTGCGGTGAACGGCCCCATCCGCCGCACCCCCGCGAACCGTGAAATCGTCGGCGGAGACCACCACCGGGCGCCCGGCGATGTCGGCGCGTCCGAAGACGAAGTTCGAAGGCTTCACGTCGAGTAGCGCGCCGGAGTCGTCGTAGCGGCCTTGTCCCGCCAGGGCTCCGATCTCCCGGAAGCTTCCGGCATCGACGAGCGCTACGATGCGGGCGCGCGCGTCGAGCTTGCCCCGCGCATGCTGCCGCGCCAGCTTGTCCTCTCCGCCCATGCGCGCCGCCAAGGCTTCGCGGCGACGCAGCTCATCGACTTCGGGCGTCCAGCTCATGAAGGGTCGCGCCTCCTCGCCTTTGGAGCATCGGGCGGTAAAAACTCCAAGTCGACTCTGCGCGAGGTGGGCACGACGCACCCGCCTCCCCCGTCCCGTCTCTCAGAACGAGAGCGAGCCGCATCCCCATGGCGAGACCGGCGCCGCCGCGATGGCCCGGGCGCCGCATCTGTATCGGCAAGCCTGGCCCGAGAGGGCGGAGGCGCTCGATGTCGACGCTGAAGACGGCGCGCCTGCAGCTCGGGAGCGCCCATGCGGCCCACGTCCAGGCTTGCTTGACGCCTAGTCGGAGATCGGGCGAAAGGTCGATGCTCCCACAGGCGCGCCCGTCCGCCCGACGCGGCGTGGGCCGCGTCCGGTCAGGGCGCCTTGCAGGCCTTCTTGGTGGCGTTCCCGGCCTTGGAACAGTCGTAGTGGACTACCTTCCCGTTCTTCTCGGTCCAGGCCACGATGCGCGGCGCGCCCGGCGTAGCGGCGTTCGACCGGGTCGCCGGGACCGGCGCGGCGGCTATCGACGCGGACGGCGCGGCCGGGGCGGCCGAAACCGGACGGGCGGCCGGAGCCGCTGTCGCGGCCGGTGTCGCGGCGGCCGTCTTGCAGGCCGCCTTGTTGCGGTTCCCCGGCTTGGCGCAGTCGTAGGCCCGCGCCGCCTTGACCGCCGCAGGCGCGGTGGCCGGCGGTGCGACGGCGCCCGCGGCGGTCCTGCAGACCGCCTTGTTCGCGTTGCCGGGTTTTGAGCAGTCGTAATGGCGGGTGTCGGCGGCCCACGCGCTCGAGGCCGTAGCCAGACATCCCACCGCCAGGATCAAAGCCCGCATCCGACTCTCCTTAGCCCGCGTCCTGCACAACACTGCCGCCTAACGCAGCGGCGCGCAATCAGGGCCGGGGCCGGTGGCTCTTCCCGAGCGGGCGCTTCGGGCGCACGCTCCGACAAGCGACCGTTCCGCCCGATGGAGCGCTCATGCCCTCACGCTCATCCCCGCAGTTGCGTCCCTCCGCGCCGCCGGTCGATCGAGCGGCCCTCTACTTGCGGATGTCGACCGAAAACCAGACCTATTCGCTCGACCACCAGAGACACGCGCTCCAGACGTACGCCGACGCCCATGGCCTGCAGGTGGTGCACGCCTACGCCGATCCCGCCCGCAGCGGCCTTCGCGCCGACCGTCGCCCGGGATTGCGGTCATTGATCGCCGACGTCTTGGAGGGCCCCGACTTCGGGGTCGTGCTGGTCTACGACATCAGCCGCTGGGGCCGCTTCCAGGACAGCGACGAGGCGGCCTACTACGAGTTCCTGTGTCGCGCCAACGGCGTCGCCATCCGCTACTGCGCCGAAGGCTTCCAGGGTGAGAGCGGCGTCGGCGCATCGTTGATGAAGGCTCTCAAGCGCGTGATGGCCGCCGAATATAGCCGAGAGCTCTCCGTCAAGGTCTCCGCCGGCCACGAGCGCCTGTTCCAACTCGGGTTCCGGCAAGGCGCTCCTGCGGTCCTGGGTCTGCGCAGGGTCTTGGTCGACGCTGAGCGACGGCCCAAAGGCGAGCTGGCCTATGGCGAGCGCAAGTCGCTGCATAGCGACCGTGTGGTCCTCCAGCTCGGTCCTGAGCCCGAGCAGGAGCTCGTGCGCTCGATCTTTCGTATGCGGGTCGTCGAGGACCTGCCGGTCGCCGCCATCGCTCGGCGGCTGAACGGGCAAGGCGTGCACACCGTCCGCGGGCGTCCATGGCGGGCCGACGCCGTCACCACGACCTTGCGCAACCCGCTCTACATCGGGGTCGCCTGCTTCGGCCGAACGACCCAGAGGCTGGGCGCGCGCCGCCGTTGCGCCCCGCTCCATGCCCAGCTTCGGTTGGAAGGCGTGGTGCCGCCCCTTGTCGACCGCGAGCTCTTCACGCGAGCACAGACGCTCCTGGATCGCAGCCCTCGTCCAAACACCCGGGAAGACATGCTGCAGGCGCTCCGTTGCCTGCTCGCCGCCCACGGCGCCTTGAGTTCCCGGTTGATCGACGCGGCGCCCGAAGCGCCCAGCGCCTCGGCGATCGGGCGACGGTTCGGATCGTTGCGGGCCGCCTACGCCCTGGTCGGCTATATCCCTGCCCGCCGCGCTCCAGCGACCGCCGCGCCCGATCACCCCCGAAGCTCGTCGTCGTAAGCCTCCTCGCTGCGCTCCCCTACAGCCCCGCGAACCTCGCCCGTTCTCGAGGCGGCGGGTCGGCCCCCTCTCAGGGCCGGACCCGTCGCCGCCCTCGCCGCGACGTTAAGCATCTGAAGTTACCAAGAGGAGGTTAGACTCGTTAGAGGCTGCGTCTCGCCCAAAATCCAGTCCCAGTTCAGGGGCTTGCGCCCGGCCGTCGTGGGCGATCCCCCGTCGTTCGGCGCCCAATCCCCCGAAGGTGGGGCGGACGATCCCCCGTAACGAAAGCGGGCGATACCCCGACCTTGTCCACAGCTCTGTGGATAGATCGATTGACGAAAGGGCGCTCAAGCGGTGGGTGATCCCCCGTTGCGGCGCAGAGCTTTGGGGTGGGTGTTCCACCGAGAACACCGTCACTGGATCGGCGGCGCGCTCCATCCGGCAGGGTGGGTGATCCCCCGAGCCGGGCGTCGTAGCCCCTTTCGAGGTGGGCGATCCCCCGAAGAGTCGGTGAGCGCCTCGCCAAGCCCGACCCGGACGCCCTCAGTGGGTGAAACCCCGAATCAACGCGCGTCGCAGAATGCGGGCTCGGCGTTCCGAAGGTGTGCGATACCCCGATGATTCGGCGCCTTGGTGGGTGTTCCCCCGTGTAGACC
>JASLDZ010000360.1 GCA_030151985.1 Caulobacteraceae bacterium
GGGACGCCCCGCGATGTCGCGGATTTCGGACAGGGCGTTGTTGCGGTTGGTGAGCGAGAGCACGTAGCTCCACAGCTCCGACCCGTTCAGCGCGTTCAGGGCGGTGAGCTCGCCCGAGGCGAAGGGCGCCACGATCACCTCGCCGTCGACCGCCGGGCTGGAGGCCTTGAGCATCCGCGCCGGCTCCTGCAGCGCCTGGAAGGTCCAGCCGGGCGTGCCGTCGCCCACGGCGAAGCTCTGCAGCTGGTCCTCGGTGTCGACGGCGAAGACGCGGCCGGCGGTGACGGTGGGCGCCCCGTGCAGGGGCGCGGGCGTGTCCTTGCGCCACTTCACCGCGCCGGTGGCCGCGTCGAGCGCGGCCATGAAGCGGAAGCCTGAGCTGACGAACACCTGCCCGCCCGAGAAGGCCAGGCCGCCGCCGTAGGCTTCGCGGTCCGGCCCCTTCTTCGGCGCGAGGTTGACGCGCCAGATCTCGCGGCCCGTGTTGGGGTCGAGGGCGGAGACCTCGGCGCCGGAGTCCATGACGTAGAGCCGGCCATCAGCCAGGATCGGGCTCGCGGTGACATGGCCCAGCACCCCGCCGGGACGACCGATCCGCCGCGTCCAGGCGACCTGCAGGTCGGGCGCGGCGACCACGTGCTCGACGGCGGCCCCGGGCGGGCCGCCCGGCAGCGGCCAGGAGTCGAGGGGCTGGGCGGCGGGGATGGTGAAGCCCGCCTCGGCCAGGGCGGTGTTCGGCTCCAGCTTGTCGTTGAGCGCGAGCACGGGGATGCGCTCGCCCTTCAGCTTCTGCTCCTTCTTGGGGTCGGAGTTGCCCCAGTGCGGGATCAGCGAGGGGTGCTTGATGCCGCCGCAGGCCGACAGGCCGCCCGCCAGCATCAGGGCGGCGCAGCCCAGGGCGAGGCGGCGGCTCGCGGCGGAGCGGAGGCGCGGGCGCGGAAGGATCGGGCTCATGGGGTCTCTAGTCAGGCGCCCGGCGCGCCGCCCGGGCCGGCGCCGGGGCTGGGAGCGGGGACGACGAGGGGCTGGGGCGGGGCGGCGGCCTGGGCCTTCACCACCTGCGGGACGGCGGCGGCGACGCCGGAGTCGATCATGGCGATGGCGGCCTGGGCGCGCTGGCGGGTGTTGTCGGCGACGTCCTGCTGGAGCACCAGGACCTGGAGGTCGCTGCGCGCCTCGGCCATGCGGCCGGCCGCCAGCTTGGCCATCGCCAGCGCCTCGCGCGCGGTGGAGCGGTAGGGACGGCCGACGGCGAGCAGCGGCTCGAGCCGGGACTGCACCTGCGCGAGCGGGGCGCGGTCCATGGCGATCCAGCCGGCTTCCAGCGCGGCGGCGTCGTGCAGGGCGGGGTCCGAGCTGGCCTTGGCCGCGTCGTCCAGCAGCGCGAGCGCGGCGTCGGGCTTGGCGTCGCGCAGGCGCAGGCCCGCCTGCTGCATCAGCGCCAGCGCGCGGTAGCCTCCGCGACCCTCCTTGGCGACCTTGGCGAACAGGGCGTCGGCGCCGGCCGCGTCCCTATTGGAGAGGGCGGTCAGGGCCTGGGCGTAGTCCTGGCTCGCCGCCGCGTCCTTGGCGCGGGTGTAGGAGTCCCAGCCGTAGACGCCCAGCGCCACCAGGCCGGCCGCCACGAGCGCGGCCAGCACATAGGGCCAGCCCTTGAGCGCCATGTCCCTGTAGCGGGCCGAGCGGAGCTGCTCCTCGACCTCATCGAAAACGTCGGCCACGCGTGAAACAAGCTCCGTCGGCGTGCGGCAGGGAGAGTCGCCCGGACCGGGCGGTCGGGCAACCTAGAGGGCGCGCCCTCCTCCCGCAACGCGGGCGAATGCGCGCGGGTCTCAGGCGGACTGGGGCTCGGCCGGCGCGCCCGCCTTGGCGAAGTAGGTCTCGCGCTCGGCCGGGAAGCGGCGGGCGCGGACGTCCTGCGCGTAGGCGGCGGCGGCGCCGGCGACGGTCGCCTTCAGCTCGGCGTAGCGGCGCACGAACTTGGGCGTCCAGTCGAACAGACCCAACATGTCGTCGGTGACGAGAATTTGGCCGTCGCATGCGGCCGAAGCGCCGATGCCGATGGTGGGCACGTGCAGGCGTTCGGTGATCTCGCGCGCCAGCCCCTCGGCCACGCCCTCGACCACCACGGCGAAGGCGCCCGCGTCCTGCGCCGCCTCGGCTTCGGCCATCACCCGCTCGCGCTCGCCCTCGGTGCGGCCCTTGGCCTTGAAGCCGCCCTCGACCAGCACCGCCTGCGGGCGCAGGCCCACGTGGCCCATCACCGGGATGCCGCGCTCCACCAGGTAGCGGATGGTGGCGGGGATGGTGGGACCGCCCTCCACCTTCACCCCCTGCGCGCCGGTCTCCTTCATCACCCGCGCGGCGTTGAGGTAGGCGGTCTCCGGGCTCCCTTCGTAGGAGCCGAACGGCATGTCGACCACGACCATGGCGCGCTTCGACCCGCGCATGACCGCCTGCCCGTGCAGGATCATCATCTCGAGCGTGACGCCGACCGTGTTGGGCAGGCCGTGCAGCACCATGCCGACCGAGTCCCCCACCAGCAGCAGGTCGCAGGCCTCGTCCAGGATCGCGGCCATGGGCGCGGTGTAGGCGGTGAGGCAGACCACCGGCTCGCCCCCCTTTCGCGCGGCGATGTCGGGCGCGGACAGACGGCGGACGGCGGACGTGGGGGTCTGGGCGGACATGGCGCGCGTTTACAGCAAGCAGGGCGCTGCGGGTATCCTGGTCATTTTCCGCTCATCCCGGCGAAGGCCGGGACCCAGTTGTGAGCGGGGTCCAGCGTGCGGCGCTGAAAATGGCGAGTTCCGACTTCCTCGCTCCCGGATCTGGGTCCCGGCCTTCGCCGGGATGAGCGGAAGTGGAAGTCCTGACGCTCAGAACTCGTCCACCATGCGGGTGGCGACCAGGCCGGCGGCCAGCACCAGGAGGCCGCCCATCAGCCACACGATCTCGCCCGAGAAGGGCAGCGCCCGCAGCGCCGGCGCGTCGGCCAGCACGCCCAGCGCCTGGCGCACGGCGAGCAGCGACGGCAGGCGGCTCAGCTCGTCGAAGCGCGACACCATGGCCGAGCCCGCGAGCTGCCACAGCGCCACCGCCCCGCCGCCCGCGCCCGCCGCCCCGATCAGGAAGCGCCGCAGCGTCCAGGCGCGGTCCAGCCGCTCGCGCAGCTGGGCGGCGAACAGCTCGGCGTCGGGACGGGCGGGCGCCTCGCAGAACATCCGCTGCAGGCGGCGCTCGAACTCGCGCTCGCCCTGCGGCCCGGTCTCTCCAGTCAGGTCAAACACGTCGGGACCCTCCCGCGACGGACAGGCGCGGCGCTTCGGGGCCCTCGCTCCCGAGCTGCGCGCGCAGCTTGTCCAGGCCGCGCTTCACGTGGGACTTCACGGTGCCGAGGGGCAGGTTGAGCGCCTCGGCGGTTTCGGCGTGGGTCAGGCCCGCGCCGTAGCACATGGACACGCACAATCGCTCCGCCGCCCCCAGCGTCGCCAGCGCCTCGTCGAGGTCGAGCCGGTCGGCGGCCGCCCCCTCCCCGCCCCCGGACGGCTCCGGCGCGTCCTGGGGCGCGCCGCCCTCCGACTGCAGCCGGCGCTTCGCCTTGCGGACGTAGAGCCGCGC
>JASLDZ010000373.1 GCA_030151985.1 Caulobacteraceae bacterium
CGAGGAGGAGGCGGGCGAGGGGGCGGAAGGCGCGCATGTCGGTTGCGTCCCTGCCAGCCGCGTGCCAGCCGCTACGCCCTTGCGGGGCAAGGCTTCGGACTGTCGCGGGGTGCGAGGCGGCGGCAGAAGCTGCCGGGTCGCGTTAACCACCCGGCAAGCGCGATCCGTGACAGTCGTCGCATGGGTTCGCAGCCGGTGCAGCCATGAAGATTTCCGGGTCCGCTCCCGCCGCCGGTCCGTCGCGCGCGGCGTCGCGCTCGGGCGGGGCTGCCAGCGAGGGGTTCGCCGCGACGTCGGCGACTTCGACGTCCCCTTCGTCCGCCGTGACGGGCCCCGCGGTGGCGCTGGGCGTCGCCGGGCTGGAGGCGCTCCTCGCCCTGCAGGAGGCGGGCGGCCCGCTGGAGCGGCGCAGGCGCGCCGTGGCCCGCGCCAGCCGCCTGCTCGACGGCCTCGATGCGGTGAAGCTCGCCCTCCTGGACGGCGAGGACGCCGACGCCGCGCTGCAGGGCTTGGCCCGCGCGGTGGCCGAGCGGCGCGAGCGCGTCGACGAGCCGGCCCTCGGCGACGTCCTCGACGAGATCGAGACCCGCGCCGCCGTGGAGATCGCAAAACGTGAGGCGCTCAAGCGAGCGGCCTGATTCGTCGCGGCTTTCCTGGCGGCCGCCTCCATCAAATGGGGACAATCGGTCGCGCCGCGTCAGCGCGACAGCGGCGTTGAACGTCCAAATCCGGCTGCTATAAGGCAGCCCGCGTCACCCGTGCGACGCGTGATTCAAGATCGTGAGGCGTCGAATGCAGGCGGCCGCGGTTGTGCTCGAGGCCGAGTACGCACTTCTTCCAGCGGGCTATCGCCCGAGGGAAGACGAGCCGTTCATGAACGAACGGCAGCTGGAATACTTCCGCCGCAAACTTCTTGCGTGGAAGGACGAGATCCTTCGCGAGTCGCGCGAAACGCTCGGTCATCTTCAGGCTGAGACCGAGAACCACCCCGATCTGGCCGATCGCGCGTCATCCGAGACCGACCGCGCGCTGGAGCTCAGGACGCGTGACCGGCAGCGCAAGCTGATCTCCAAGATCGATTCCGCGGTGCGCCGGATCGACGACGGCTCGTACGGGTGGTGCGAGGAGACGGGCGAGGCGATCGGTCTGGCCCGGCTCGACGCCCGCCCGATCGCCACGCTGAGCCTGGAGGCGCAGGAGCGGCACGAGCGGCGCGAACGGGTCCACCGGGACGACTGAGCGGCCTAGCCGCCGCAGGCGCAGGTTGCGCTCCTGTGGACAACTCGCCTCACGGCTGCCGTAAACACGGTTGATGGAGTGTGAACGGCCGGTGGAACCTTTCGGGACTCCACAGGCTTTTCGCCTTCGTCCGGGCTGAACGCCGCGGGCCATCGGCCGGTTCGACCGCCAGAAGGCGGCCGGCGCGGCGATCCCGCCAGGGTGTCGCCCTTTGTTCCATTCCAGCTTCGCCAGCTTCTTCGCAGCCCCGCGCGGGGCGACGCACGCCGCGCTTCCGGGAGACCGGCGCGTCAGGGAGCCGGGCCCCCGCGAACGCCACGCCCAGGCGCTGGCCTACGCCGCCCGGCGCCGCCGCGCGGCGCAGGCCCAGGCTTGCGGCGGGCCGGACCTGGCCTACTGGAAGGCGGGGGTGCCGGTGGCGCTGGCGCGGGCCGCCTCGATCCGCGCGGAGCCCTGCTTCGGGCGGCTGCCCTAGCGCCTCAGGCCTGGCGCGCCACCGCGGCCGCCTGGTCCGCGTAGCCGAAGAAGCCGGGCCCGCGTTCCGCCTCGGCCTGCATGCGGGCCGCGAGCGGCAGGACGTCCTCCACCCGCTCGACCGCCCCCCAGGTGTCGGACAGCCAAGGCGGGCTGAGGCGCTGCGCCGCCGTGTGGTCCATCAGCGCGAACAGCGGGCGCCAGAACCCCTTCATGTCGAGGAAGACGATGGGCTTCCGGTGCAGGTCGAGCCTGCGCCAGCTCATCAGCTCCACCACCTCCTCCAGCGTGCCGATGCCGCCGGGGAAGACGGCGAAGGCGTCCGACTGCTCGAACATGATTCGCTTGCGCTCGTGCATGTTGGGCACGACCACCGTCTCGACCGCGTCGTAGACCACCTCGCGGCGGCGCAGGAACTCGGGCATCACGCCCAGCACCTCGCCGCCCGCCGCGTGCGCCGCCTTGGCCGCCGCGCCCATGAGGCCGATGCCGCCGCCCCCGTAGACCAGCCGCACGCCCGCCGCCGCCGTCGCCCTGCCGAAGTCGGCGGCGGCCTGGAGGAAGTCGGGGTCGGCCGCGTCGGATGAGCCGCAGTAGAGGCAGATGGATGGGCGCCGGGGCTCGCCCGCGGGCGCTCGCGACTCGATCATGCAGGGGAAGGTCCGTTACTGTGGGCGTCAGAGGAGGGCGCGGCGAAGCTTGGCTTGCGCGCGGCCCTGTCCGGGTCGATCTAGCACGTTTCATGCGCCTCGCCCCCTCATCCCGCCGGCCCGCCGCTTTCGCCGCCGGAGCCGCCGTCTTGTCGGGGGTGCTGGCCGTCGCCGTGTGCGGGGTGGCGCCCCCCGCCGCTCGCGTTCCCGCGCCCGCGGCCACGGCGGACGACGCGGGCTTCCTGGCGCCGCCGCAGGTCACGCGCGCGGAGTGGACGCCGGACGGGGGCGTGGCCCTCTGGGGACGGTCGCCGCCGCAGGCGAAGATCGCCATGC
>JASLDZ010000382.1 GCA_030151985.1 Caulobacteraceae bacterium
GATCTCCAACGCCCGCAGCGCCGCCTTGATGGTGGGGAAGGTCCCCTCCCCCACGCCGATGATGCCGATGTCGTGCGACTCGATCAGCGTCACCTTCACGCCGTCGGGGTCGGCGGCGCGCAGCCGCTTGGCGAGGTAGGCGGCGGTGAACCAGCCGGCCGTGCCGCCGCCGACCACCAGGATGCTGTCGATCGGCCGGCTCATGCGACGGGCAGCCGGTCGCGCATCGCATGGGCGACCTCAGGCGCGCGAGGCCCGAGGATGAGGTGCAGGCTCGCGGGTCGGGGCCGGGCGACGGCGCGGGCGCCCGCCGCGAGCAGCGCGGTCTCCGAGACCTGGGCGCCCGGACGCAGCGTGAGGCGCAGGCGGCTGGAGCAGACGGCGACCTCGACGACCGCGTCGCCGCCGCCCAGCGCCGCGAGGAGCGCGGCGGCCAGCGCGGCGTCCTCGGGCGTGGCGGGACGGGCGGAGGCGGCTGCGGCGAGGGGCGCGGCGAGCGCGGCGGGCGCGAGGTGAAGGCGGCCCCGGATCTCGCCGGCCACGCGGTCGGCTTGCGGCCCCAGAACCACCTGCAGCGCCTGCGGCGAGGGCCGGATCATCCCCTTGGCGCCGAGCCGCCGGAGCGCCGCCTCGTCCACGGCCGCGGCATCCTGCAGCCGCAGGCGCAGGCGGGTCGTGCAGGCCTCGACCTCGAGCAGGTTCGCACGGCCACCCAACGCCGCGACGAACGCCTCGGCCTCGTCGTCGGGGACAGCGACCGCCGCCTCGGGCGCGGCTTCGCGCTCGCGGCCGGGCGTCGGCAGGTCGAAGCGTACGATCGCCCAGCGGAACAGGCCGTAGTAGAGCACGGCGTAGGCCGCCCCGACGGGCAGGAGCCACAGCGGCCGCGTCGCCTTGCCGAAGTTCAGCACATAGTCGAACAGCCCCGCGGAGAAGCCGAAGCCCAGGCGCACGTGCAGCGCGTCCATCAGCGCCATGGCCACGCCGGTCAGCACCGCGTGGATGGCGTAGAGCGCGGGCGCCAGGAACATGAAGGTGAACTCGATCGGCTCGGTCACGCCGGTCAGCAGCGCCGTCAGGCCCATCGACAGCAGCATGCCGCCCACCGCCTTGCGCCTTTCCGGCCGCGCGGTGTGGAACATGGCGAGGCACGCGGCGGGCAGGCCGAACATCATCACCGGGAAGAAGCCCGACATGAACGCGCCGGCGCTCGGATCGCCCGCGAAGAAGCGGTGCAGGTCGCCCGTGGCGCCATGGAAGTCGCCCAGGATGAACCAGACCACGTTGTTCAGGATGTGGTGCAGGCCGGTGACGATCAGCACGCGATTGAGGAGGCCGTAGGCGAACAGGCCGACGGGTCCCGCCGCCGCCAGGCCGTAGCTCAGGCCGTCGACCCCCCGCTCCAGCACCGGCCAGCCGAAGCCCAGGGCCGCCGCCAGGAGCAGGCCGCAGAAGCCCGAGGCGATCGGCACGAACCGCCGCCCGCCGAAGAAGGCCAGGAACTCCGGCAGCCTGATCGCGCCGAAGCGGTTGTAGAGGCCGCCCGCGATCAGGCCCGAGGCGATGCCCGCGGGCACGGACAGCTTCGCCACAGCCTTCGCCTTGAAGGCGGCCGCGGCGAGGTCCTGCGCGTTGGCGGCGAAGCCTGCCGTGGCCTCGGGTGGCGCGCGCACCAAGGCTTTGGCGCCCTCCACCGCGACGAGGTACCCGACCGCTCCCGCCAGACCCGCCGCCCCGTGGTTCTCCTTCGCGAATCCCACCGCCACCCCGACGGCGAAGATCAGTCCCAGGTTGGCGAAGATCGCGTCTCCCGCCGCCGCCACGAAGGGGATGTTCAGGAGGTCGGGCTGGCCCAGCCGCAGCAGCAGGCCCGCGACCGGCAGCACGGCGATGGGCAGCATCAGGGCGCGGCCGAGCCCCTGGAGGAAGGCGAGCGCCCGGCTCATGCGGCGTCCCCCAGCTCGGGCCAGCGCGCAGCGACCGCTCCGCGCACCTCGGCCGCGCTCGCCATCGCCAGGGCCTCGCGGGCGAACGCGCGGCAGTCCGCCAGCGCCAGCCCCCGCACCGCCGCCTTCACCTCCGCCACCCGGGCGGGCGCGGCGGAGAGCTCGGTCACGCCCAGCCCGATCAGGAGCGGGACGGCCAGAAGGTCCGAGGCGAGACCGCCGCAGACGCCCGCCTCCCGCCCGTGGGCCGCCGCCCCCTCCGCCGTCTGCGCGATCAGGGCGAGCAAGGCGGGGTGCAGGCCGTCGAGCTGCGGGGCGAGCGCGGGCTGGGTGCGGTCCATGGCCAGCGCATACTGGGTCAGGTCGTTGGTGCCGATGGAGAAGAAGGCGGCGCGGGCCGCCAGCGTGCGGGCGGTGACGGCGGCGGCGGGCGTCTCGACCATGATGCCCAGCGGCGGCGGCGCGACGCCGAGCGCCCGCGCCTCCGCCTCCAGCGCCTCGCCGGCGGCGTCCAGCTCGGCCAGGGAGGCGACCATGGGCAGCATCACGCTCAGCCGCTCGGCTCGCACGCGCAGCAGGGCGCGCAGCTGGGCGCGGAGCAGGTCGGGCCTAGCCAGGCTGGTGCGCACGCCGCGCAGACCCAGCGCCGGGTTCTCCTCCCGCGGCAGGGCGAGCCAGGGGGCGGGCTTGTCGGCGCCGATGTCGAGGGTGCGCACGATCAGGGGCCGGCCGCCCAAGCCGTCGGCGACGGCCTGGTAGGCTAGGCGCTGCTCCTCCTCGCCCGGCGGCGCGGCGCGATCGTGGAACAGGAACTCGCTGCGGAGCAGGCCGCAGCCCTCCGCTCCTTGCGCCACCGCGAGGGGGGCCTCCGACGGGTCGCCCAGGTTGGCGAGCACGGCGATGCGGACGCCGTCGACGGTCACGGCGGGAGCCTGCGCCTGCGCCTGCGCCAGCGCGGCCGCCCTGCGGACGGCGCGACGCTCCCGCCGCGCGCGGGCCGCCCGCAAGACCTCGGCCGGCGGGCGCACGTGCAGGACGCCCGCGTCGGCGTCGAGCAGCAGGGGCGCGCCGTCCGCGATCGCCTCCACGCCCTCGCCCGCCGCCGCCAGCATCGGCACGCCCATCGACGCCGCGATGATCGCCACGTGCGAGGTCGCGCCGCCCCCCGCCATCACGACGCCGGCCAGGCGCGCGGGGTCCAGCGCCGCCAGCTCCGACGGAAGCAGCTCGTCGGCGAGCACGATCGCCCCCTCGGGCAGGATCGCCGGGGGGAGGTCCTCGCCGGCGAGCGCGGCCAGCACCTGCCGCTCGAGGTCGCGCAAATCGGCCCGGCGCTCCGCCATGCGCGGGTCGCCGAGGCTCGCCAGCGCCTTCGCCTGCTCCCGGAGCGTGTCGCGCCACGCCGCGCCGGCGCTCGCGCCTTCCGCAAGCCGGGCGTGGGCGCCGTTCAAGAGCGTGGGGTCGTCCAGCAGCACGGCGTGGGCCGCCAGCACCTCGGCCGCGGGACCGCCGGCGGCGGCGCGCGCCTGCGTCTGCGCCCGCACGCTCGCGAGCGCGGCTCGGCGGTCGCGACCGCGAGGTCTCGAACCACGCCGCCGACCCCGCCGCCGAAGCGGCCGCGCTCGACGCCGCGCTCGCG
>JASLDZ010000412.1 GCA_030151985.1 Caulobacteraceae bacterium
TTCGACGATCAGCCCGCTCTGCTCGGCGGCCGGGATGAAGCTGTCCGGCGGCATGAAGCCGCGCGTCGGATGCGTCCAGCGCACCAGCGCCTCGAACCCGCAGAGCGCGCCGTCGGCGGTGCACGCCTGCGGCTGGTAGTGGACGACGAGCTGGTCCTGCGCGATCCCGACCTTCAGGTCCTCCAGCAGGGTCCGCTGGGCGATCACCTGGTCCTGCAGGTCCTGGCGGAAGTAGACCACCTCGGTCCCGGCGGCGCGGGCGGCGCTTTCCAGCGCCACCTCGGCGTGGCGCACGATCTCGGCCGCGCTCGCGGCGTCGTCCGGCGCGGCCGAGAGCCCCATGCGCACCTGCGGCTCCACCACCTGGGAGTCCATCCGCACCGGCCGGCGCAGGCTCTTGGTGAGGGCGGAGGTGAATGAGTCGCTGGCGTTCAGGTCGGGAACCCCGAAGACGACCAGCGCCAGCTCGGCGCCGCTCAACCGGATCGCGCGGCACTCGTAGCCGGGCAGAGGGTTCTCCGCGAAGCGCTTCAGCCGCTCGGCCACCTTGACGAGCACGGCGTCGCCCACGGCGTGGCCGTAGAGGCTGCTGGTCTCGGCGTGGTTGACGATGCGCACCATGGCCAGGATGGCGCCCCCGGCGATCCGCTCCTCCAGCGCCCGGTTCATCACCGCGCGGTTGGGAAGGCCCGTCAGCGGGTCGTGCTCGGCCAGGAAGCGGAGGCGGTCCTGGGTGGCGCGGTGTTCGCGCAGGTCACGGACGGCGACCACGGTGGTCGCCTCGGAGTCGTCGCCGAGCTCGTGCAGGGGGCGGGCGTGCACCTCCACGGGAATCGCGTCGCCCTCGGCGCCGCGCAGGGCGCCCTCCAACGAGCGGCCATGCGCGAGGCCGTCCGACCCTTCCAGAGCGAGGAGGTCCGCGAGCTGGCGGCCGACCAGGGCGTCCACCGGCTCGCCGGTCAGGGCGCAGAAGGCGGCGTTGCAGTCCACCACCGCGCCCGTCCTGGCCGACAGCACCACGATGCCCTCGCGAGCGGCGTCGGCGAGGCGGCGGGTGCGGGCGAGGGCGGAGCGAGAGGAGACGTCGTCGATATAGGCCGCGCCCAGCCCGCCGATCGTCGTCAGCACCGCGAGCATGGAGGCGATGATGGTCACGACCTCGCCCCCGATCACGCCCGCCGGGGGTGCAAGCGTCGGGTCGGGCGTGACCTGGAGCCCGGACAGGCTGACGAGGAACAGCGAGAGCATGGCGGCGCCGCAGCCGAAGGCGCCCGCCAGCTGCTTGCCGAAGGTGCGGGCCGAGCCGCCGAAGCCGAGCGCCCCCACGTAGCCCGCCGCCGCCAGCACCACGCCCAGCCAGAGCAGGATCGGCTGCCAGGCGACCGTCGCGCTCAGGCGCAGCGACCCGACCGCCAGGGCGTGCATGCCGGTCGAGGAGATGGCGAGCACCAGGCCGCCGGTCGCCATCCGCAGACGGTCGCGGCCCGTCCAGGCGATGGCGAAGCCGCAGGAGGCGCAGACCACCGAGACGAGCAGCGCGCCCAGCACGCCCACCGGGTCGAAGGCCACCGGCACGCCCGGCTGGAAGGAGGCGAGCGCGATCATCTCGCCGCCCCACGCGCCCACGCCGCCGACGATGCCGGACAGGAAGATCCACGCCAGGCGCACGGCGCCGCGGCTATGACGCATGCGCGAGCGGAGGCGAAACAGGCAAAGCGCCGCCGCCAGCCCCACGGAAACGGCGACGGCGAGCATCCCGGCGTCAAGACGGCCGAGCAAGCGACTGAAGGCGTCGAACAAACGCAGCTCC
Organism: Caulobacteraceae bacterium; assembly: GCA_030151985.1. Classification (GTDB taxonomy): domain Bacteria; phylum Pseudomonadota; class Alphaproteobacteria; order Caulobacterales; family Caulobacteraceae; genus JASLDZ01. The sequence continues at coordinate 1,811 of JASLDZ010000412.1, forward strand.
TTCTGAACAGCGTTCGCCCACCCTGCCCCGGACAAGCTTAAGGACGCGTGCACCGCGTCCTTTGACGCGCCGCCCCGCCGGAGAACCGAGGCTCAGTCCATCCCAGGAGGCTCGATCCCGTGAAGACGGGCGGCGGCGGTGACCGTGTTGCGCAGGAGGCAGGCGATCGTCATGGGGCCGACGCCTCCGGGCACGGGCGTGATCGCCGAAGCGACCCCGGCGGCCTCCGCGTAGGCGACGTCGCCCACCAGCCGGGTCTTGCCCGCCGCCGCCTTCTCGGGGTCGAGCGACGGCACGCGGTTGACGCCCACGTCGATCACCACCGCGCCCGGCTTGATCCAATCGCCGCGCACCATCTCCGGCCGGCCGACGGCGGCGACCAGGATGTCGGCCTCGCGGCACACGGCGGCGAGGTCCCGCGTGCGCGAGTGGGCGATGGTGACGGTGCAGTCGGCCTGCAGCAGGAGCTGCGCCATCGGCTTGCCCATGAGGTTCGAGCGCCCGATCACGACCGCCCGCCTGCCCGAGAGGTCGCCCAGGACGTCCCGCAGCAGGATCATGCAGCCGACGGGCGTGCAGGAGGTGAGCGCCGGCAGCCCGCTCGCCAGCCGCCCGGCGTTGACCACGCTCAGCCCGTCCACGTCCTTGTCGGGGTCGAGCGCCGCGATGATCCGCGACGGGTCGAGCCCGGCAGGCAGGGGCAGCTGCACCAGCACGCCATGGATGGCCGGATCGGCGTTGAGGCGGGCGACCAGCGCCTCCAGCTCGGCCTGCGAGGCGCTGGCGGGCAGGCGGTGGGTCTCGGAGTGCATGCCCGCCGCGACAGTCGCCTCGCCCTTGTTGCGGACGTAGACCGCGCTGGCCGCGTCGTCGCCGACCAGCACCACCGCGAGGCCGGGCGTGACTCCGTGGTCGCGCTTCAACGCGGCGACCGCCTCGGCGACGGAGGCGCGCAGGCGGGCGGCGTAGGCCTTGCCGTCGATGATGCGGGCTTCTGGCATGAGGGGCTCCGGGCGGTGCGGGGCAGCGTCTAGGCGGCCCCGCGCCTCAGGTCGAGGCGCCGGAGGCGAGCTGGCCGAGCAGGAGGACGTCTCCCGCCGTGATCGTCGCCGTGATCACCCAGCCCAGCGCGGTCAGCCAGAGGGGGCTCGCCAGCGCGCCCATCCGCCGGCGGCTGCCCGTGAACAGCAGCAGGGGCGCCAGGGCGAAGGGCAGCTGCAGGCTCAGCACCACCTGGCTCAGCACCAGGAGGCGCGCCACGCCCCCGTCGCCCCACACGGCCGTCGCCGCCACCGCCGGCGCGATCGCCACGGCGCGGGTGAGCAGGCGCCGGAGCCAGGGCTTCAGCTTCAGGTCGAGGAAACCCTCCATCACCACCTGACCGGCGAGGGTCGCGGTGATGGTGGAGTTCTGCCCGGCCGCCAGCAGCGCGAGCGCGAACAGCACGGCGGCGACCGGCGCGCCCAGCAGGGGCGCGAGCAGGCGGTGCGCGTCCTGGATCTCGGCCACCTGCGT
>JASLDZ010000441.1 GCA_030151985.1 Caulobacteraceae bacterium
TCGTCCGTCGCCGGCGCGCTGGCCTTCCCGGGCTCCGGCTTCTACGCGGCGACCAAGCACGGGGTGGAGGCGATCTCGGAGGCCCTTTCCAAGGAGCTCGCGCCGCTCGGCCCCAAGGTGCTGATCGTGGAGCCGGGTCCCTTCCGCACCGATTTCGCGGGCCGCTCGTTGCACGTCTCCGAGCGGGTGATCGACGCCTACAAGCCGACCTCCGGCGCCCGGCGCGAGCAGATGAAGGGCTACGCCGGCTCGCAGCCCGGAGACCCCGTGCGCGCCAGCGAGGCGATCATCGCCGCCCTGCAGTCCGACGCGCCGCCGCTGCGGCTGCCTTTGGGCGCGATGGCGGTGAAGGTCATCGGCGAGAAGCACGAGCAGGTGCTGGAGGAGATCGCCGCCTGGCGGGACGTGGGCCTCGGCGCCGACTTCCCGAAGGACGAACAGGCGTCCTGAGCGTGGACGCCTCCGCTCCCCGCCCCGCCCCGCCCGTCGCCGAGCGGCGGCCGGTCACGATCGAGCAGCTCGGACGCACCCGAACCGACGACTACGGCTGGCTGCGCGACGACGACTGGCAGGCGGTGATGCGCGATCCGTCCAAGCTCCGTCCGGACATCCGCGCGCACCTGGAGGCGGAGAACGCCTACACCGCCGCGATGCTGGAGCCGACGCAGGGCCTGCAGGACGCGATGTTCGCCGAGATGCGCGGGCGGATTAGGGAGGACGACAGCTCCCTCCCCTCCGCCGACGGGCCGTTCGACTACTACAGCCGCTTCGAGGCGGGCGCCGCCTATCCGCTACACTGCCGCCGGCCGCGCGGCGGCGACGGGCCGGAGACGGTGCTTCTGGACGAGCCGAAGGAGGCGCAGGGCAAGGCGTTCTTCAGCGTCGGCGGGGCCGAGCACAGCCCCGACCATGCGCTCTACGCCTGGGCGGTGGACGAGCAGGGCTCGGAATACTTCACCATCCGCGTGCGGGACCTGGCCACCGGACAGGACCTGCCGGGCGTGATCGAAAGCTCCACCGGCGACTTCGCCTTCAGCCCGTGTGGCGCGTGGTTGTTCTGGATCTGGCGCGACGCGAACGGCCGCCCCTCCAAGGTCTTCCGCCGCCCCGCCCGCGGAGGCGCGGACGCGCTGGTCTACCGGGAGGCGGACGAGGGCTTTTTCGTGCACCTGGGCGTCAGCCAGAGCCGCGCCTTCATCGTGATCGGGTCGGGAGACCACGAGACCAGCGAGGTGCGGCTGATCCCCGCCTCCGACCCTACCGCCGAACCGTTCGTGGTGGAGCCCCGAACGGCCGGCCTTCGCTACAGCCTCGCGCACTGGCCCACGCCCGAGGAGCCCGGCCGGCTCGTGGTGCTGACCAACGCCGACGGCGCGATCGACTACAAGCTGATGTGGGCCGACGCGGCCTCGCCCGGCCGGGCGCACTGGCGCGAGTGGATCGGCCACCGGCCGGGGACCTACGTCACCGGCATGGCGGCCGTCGCCGGCTTCCTGGTGCGGATGGAGCGGGTGGACGCGCTCGACCGCATGGTGGCGACCGCCCGCGACGACCTGTCCGAGCACACCGTCGCCTTCGAGGAGGAGGCCTACGCCCTCTCCTTCGAGCTGGGCTACGAGTTCGACACGACGCAGGTGCGCTTCGTCTACCAGTCGCCGACCACGCCCCGCTCCTGGTTCGACTACGACCTGGCCACGCGCGAGCGTCGCTTGCGCAAGGTGCAGGAAATCCCGAGCGGCCACGATCCCGCCCGCTACGTCGCCCGTCGCCTGCAGGCGACGGCGCCCGACGGGGAGCAGGTTCCGGTCACGGTCCTGATGCTGAAGGAGACGCCGCTCGACGGCTCCGCGCCGCTCCTGCTCTACGGCTACGGCGCCTACGGCATCGCCATGGAGCCCGGCTTCTCCATCCGCCACCTCAGCCTGGTGGACCGCGGCTGGATCTGGGCTACCGCCCACGTGCGCGGCGGCTCGGAGAAGGGCTACGGCTGGTTCCTGGACGGGCGTGGAGCAAGGAAGCCCAACACCTTCACCGACTTCATCGCCTGCGCCGAACATCTGCACGGTCAGGGCTTCGGCGCTCCCGCTCGCACCGTGGCGTATGGAGGGTCGGCGGGGGGCATGCTGATGGGCGCGGTCGCCAACCTGCGGCCGGACCTCTTCGCCGGGATCGTCGCCGCCGTGCCCTTCGTCGACGTGCTGAACACGATGAGCGATCCCACCCTGCCGCTGACGCCGCCCGAGTGGCCGGAGTGGGGCAATCCGCTGGAAGACGCGGCGGCCTACGACACGATCGCCGCCTACAGCCCCTACGACCGCGTGGAGCCGAAGCCCTATCCGGCGATCCTGGCCACCGGCGGCCTCAGCGATCCCCGCGTCACCTACTGGGAGCCGGCGAAGTGGGCGGCGAAGCTCCGCGCGAACATGACCCGCGACGCGCCCGTGCTCCTGAAGATCAACATGGACGCGGGCCACGGCGGCGCCAGCGGGCGCTTCGACTTCCTGAAGGAAATCGCGCTCGACTACGCCTTCGCCGTCTGGGCGGTGGAGCGGGCGGGCGCCTGAAACGACGAAGGGCGGCGCCTCGCGGCGCCGCCCCCGTCGTGGTCGACCGTCGCTGGGATCAGCGGCGGAAGCGGATGCCCGCGAACAGGTACCGGCCCAGGTCGTAGGCCAGGTCGTTGCCCGTGCCGAGCAGGTAAGGCGGCGGGCGCTCGTCGAACAGGTTGTTGATCCCGCCGTAAACCTGCGCGCCCTTCAGCATCGAGCCGGGCAGGTCGTAGCGGGCGACGAGGTTGTGGTAGAACTGCTGCTCCACGAACGGCCGGTCGTTCGCTTCCGAGTGCACGGTCGCGGTGGCGTCGCGGTTGAAGTTCGCCGAGCGGCCGACGTAGCGGGTCTGCCAGCTCAGTTGCAGCGGGCCTTGCTGGTAGGTCAGCGTGGCCAGCGCCTTCAGGTGGGGCGTCCCGACGCGGCCCTCGAAGATCTGGACCTGGTCGGGGATGTTCTGGAACGGGAAGTTCCGGTTGTGGATCACGTAGTTGGCGTTCAGGTCGAACGCCAGCTTGCTGCCGTCCGCCCAGCGGGTGAAGGCGAACCGCTCCGCCAGCGGCGCGAGCGGCGCGCTGTAGGCCACCTGCAGGTCGATGCCGTCCGTGAACAGCTTCGACGCGTTCACATAGGTGGTGCTGACGAAGTTGATGTTCTGGTCAGCACCACGCGTGAACAGGCTGCAGTACTGCGAGTCCAGCACGGCGCCGTTGTAGCAGTTGTTGATGATGTCCTGCGCCGCGACGTTGGTGATCGCGTTCTTGATCTTGATCGCGTAGTAGTCGAGCGTCACCGAGAAGCGCGGGATGAACGTCGGCTGCAGCACGATCCCGCCGGTATAGCTGATCGACTTTTCCGGATCGAGGTTCGGGTTACCCGACGTCACGCCCTTGATCGAGGCGTTGGTGTTGGCCACGAACGGATTGGGAATGCCCTGCGCCGCGCAGTTCTTGGCGTAGTTGACGTTGCTGGCGATGTTCTCCTGGCTGCAGGGATCGGTGATGTTGAAGAACCCGCTGCTCGCCGGGAGGAAGGCTTCCGTGATGTTCGGCGCCCGCACCGCGCGCGAGTAGGTGCCGCGGAACTTCACCCAGTCAAACGGCCCGTAGACCGTGCTGAACTTGTAGGCGTCGGTGTGGCCGACCGTGCTGTACTGCGACCCGCGGTAGGCGGCGTCGAACGACAGCTCGTCTAGCCCCGGCGCGAAGTGCTTGAACACCGGGGCGCTGGCTTCGATGTAGCCTTCGTAGACGTTGAAGCCGCCGGCCGAGTTGCTGGCCAGGTTCTCGGTGTTGCCGTTGATGACGAACGGGTCGTTGGTCTCGTGCGTCCGCTCCATCCGGTATTCGCCGCCGACCGCGAAGGCGAGCGGGCCGCCCTGCAGGTTGAAGAACCGGCTGGTGTCGAAGCTGGCGTTCAGGTTGGCGACCTGCTGGGTCAGCTTGTCGCGCGTGATGAAGCTGCCGAACGCGTAGTCGTAGACGCCCGAATTGGCGTTGGTGGTGCCGAACGGGTTGTAGGGCACGCACTGGCTGGGGTTCGAGGCGCCGCTCTCGCCCGCGTAGTCGTAGGCGAGGCCGGCGGCCGCGGCCGACGGCACGTTGATGCGGCACGCGGCGCGGCCTGTCGCCGGGTCGATCACCGAGTCGAGCGCCGCCAGGAAGTTGTCGGTGATCTCGAGCGAGCTGTTGACGAAGCGGCTGTCGGTTTCGCCGTAGTTGATCGCGCCGTCCCAGTTCACCTTGGTGATCTTGGCGTCGAAGTCGCCAGACAAGCCGGTGACGAAGCGGAAGGTCTTGCGCTCGTCGTGGTTGACCCGGCCGTCGTTCAGGAACTTGGCGATGACAGGGTAGTCGGCCTGATCGACGATGCCCTTGGCCGTCAGGATGTTGCGGATGTCGGGCGTGATGAAGGCGTTGTCGGTCTGCAGCTGGTAGTCGCCGAACGAGAAGGACGGCTGGATCACGTTGTCCGCGTCGCTCTCAGCGTACTTGCCGTCGAAGAAGAAGTGCAGGTGCGGCGAGAAGTCGTAGTGCGCCGTGAAGTCGAAGCCCTTCGTCTCGAGCGGACTCGCGAGCTGCTCGTAGTCTTCCGTGAAGTAGCAGGAGACGCCGCAGTTCGCCGGCAGCTGGCCGAAGGCGAAGCTGTTGTAGCCGGTGCGGGCAGGCACGGGGACCGGCTGGCCAGCCGCGTTGAACACGGTCAGCGGCAGGAAGGAGTTGACATCGAGCAGGGCGCCGCCGCGGCTGACGAACTCGGAACCGACGTTTTGGACATAGAGGTTGTTCGGGATGCCGTCGTTGTTCTTGGCGGCCCGGCTGCTGTAGAAGGTCGGGTTTACCGCGCCGGTCAGGTCGTTGTAGTTGGTGATGGTGCCGTAGTTGTGGGCGCCCGGCAGGTTGCGGGCGTCGATCCCGGCTTCCTTGGTGAAGTAGGCGGTCGCCGTGACGTTCAGGCGGCCGTCCATGAAGTTATGCCCGATAGTGCCGGACACGTTGTACTTTTGGCCGAAGCCGTTGTCGTAGCCGCCGCCTTCGGCGTTGACCTCGACGCCCTCGAAGTCCTTCTTCAGGATGATGTTCACCACGCCGGTCACGGCGTCCGAACCGTAGATGGCGGAGGCGCCGCCCGTCAGCACTTCGACGTGGTCGACGAGCGCGCTCGGGATGGAGTTCACGTCCACCGCGTTGTTGGTGATGTCGCCCGCGACGTGACGCTGGCCGTCGACCAGCACCAGCGTGCGGCTCAGCCCCAGGTCGCGCAGGTTGATCTGGTTCAGGCCCGCGCCGTTGCCGAAGTTGTTCGAGTTGCCGCGGACGGTGCCGCTGAAGCCCACCGCCGGCAGCTGCGCGATGATGTCGCCCAGGTTGCCCGTGCCGGCGTTCTGAATCGTCTGCTGCGAGACGGTCGAGATCGGCGTCGGCTGGTCGAGGTTCGGACGCGCGATGCGCGACCCGGTGACCACCACCTCCTGCACCTGGGTGGCGTTGTCGCGCTTGGTCTCGTCGGCCGCCTGTTGCGTCTGCGCAACCGTCGAGGGGGCCTGGGTCGTCTGCGCCAGGGCGGCGGGAGCGATGACGAGAGCGGCGGTGGACGCCAGCAGCAACGGTTTCAGCGAACGCATTCAGCAACCCCTTGCGGTCAATGAAGATGATTTCGCCCTGTCATCGGCCCGTCACGGGCACGGCTCTAGCGTTTTTTCGCCACCTTCGCCTCATTCGCGCCCGGTGTTGCGCCAAAGGCACGTCGCTCTTGCCCATCCGGTCTTCCGAAGCGCTTATTGAGGCGGGATTACGGCGAAGATGTCCTGCGGGAAAGATCATTTCCACCGCCCTTTAACGTGGCGGTGAGCCCGATCTGACAACCTGCGGCTGCGTCGCCCAAAGACGCGAGGCGTCGGCTTCCTTGACCTTGTCTCACCACGACATCTCCCTGCTGACGCCTCTTTCCGACGCGCGCGAGATGGCGATTCGGCGTGACGCCCGCAGGCCCGTTCGGCGAATCGGGCGCGAGGGCCGGCGCGCCGTGCTCGACCTCGTGCGCGTCGGCGATGTGGCCTGGGTGGTGCTCAGCGGGCTGGCCTGCGACCTGGGCTACCGCTGGTTGCAGGCGTGGCGGTTCGAGTCCGACTACCTGAAGATCGTGCTCGCCGCGGGCGCGCTGACGCCGTTGGTGTTCGCCTACAACGGCGCCTATGACCGGGCGGCGCGGCGCGACGCGCGGGTTCGGCTGGCGGCGGCGGGGCGCAGCACCGTGGCGCTGTTCCTGTCGGTGATCCTGCTCAGCTTCCTGATGAAGCTCGACCTTCTGCTGTCGCGGGTCTGGTTCGTGGCCTGGTTCGCGCTGTGCCTGGCCGGCGTGACCACGGGGCGCGTGCTGCTGGGATGGATGCAGGCGCGGCTGGAGCGGGCCGGCGTGATGCGCGAGACGGTGGCGGTGGTCGGCGCCACGCCGCTCGCGCGCTTCCTGATCGAGCACCTGCGCGCCCAGCCCCGGCCCGTCGAGGTCGTGGGCGTGTTCGAGGACCGCAAGCGCGACGACGCCGCGGTGCCGGTCGACGGCTCGCTCGCCGACCTGATCGAGCTCGGCAAGACGCGCGAGATCGACAAGGTGATCCTGGCTTTGCCCTGGTCAGCGGAGGAGCGGATCCGCGCCATCCTCACCCGGCTGATGGCGCTGTCGGTCGACGTGTCGGTCTGCCCGGACGAGGTGGCGCTGGCGATGCTGCGCCTGCCGGTGGACGACCTCAGCGGGCTGCCGACGCTGCGGGTGGCGGCGCGGCCGCTGCGCCTGTGGACGCAGGTGGCCAAGCGCGCGGAGGACCTGGTGCTGACCGTCCTGCTGCTGGTCCTCGCCGCGCCGGTGATGGCGCTGTGCGCGCTGGCGGTGAAGCTGGACAGCGCCGGCCCCGTGCTCTTCCGCCAGCGCCGCCACGGCTACAACAACCGCGAGATCACGGTGCTGAAGTTCCGCACCATGACGGTGGAGCAGGCGGACGGCGCGGGCGCCCGGCAGGCGACCCGCGACGACGACCGCATCACGCGCGTCGGCCGGGTGCTGCGCAAGCTGAGCCTGGACGAGCTGCCGCAGCTGCTGAACGTGCTCCGGGGCGAGATGTCGCTGGTCGGGCCCCGCCCCCACCCGATCGGCATGCGCACGGAGAACCTCCTGGGCGAGGACATCATCGACACCTACGCGCACCGCCACAGGGTGAAGCCGGGGCTGACGGGATGGGCGCAGGTGCACGGCTTCCGCGGCGCCACCGCCGACGTCGAGGCGCTCATGCGGCGGGTGGAGTACGACCTGGACTACATCGAGCGCTGCTCCGTGGCGTTCGACCTGCGCATCCTCCTGATGACGCCGTTCAGCCTCGTCTCCACCAAGAACGCCTTCTGACGATGCGGGCCGCCCTGGTGCTGGCGACCGCGCTGGCTGCGGTCGCGCCCGCGTCGGCGGCGACGCGTTACGTCTCGCCCATGGGCGACGACGCGGGACCGGGCGACTCGGCCCGCCCCTGGCGCAGCTTCGGCCGCTCCACCGCCGCGCTGAAGCCGGGCGACACGCTGGTGGTCCTGCCGGGAGAGTACCGCGACACCCTCACCCTCGCCGTCTCGGGCGCGCCGGGTCGGCCGGTCCGGATTTCAGGGCGCGGTCGGCCCCGGATCGTGGGCTACGCCAACGGGATCGCGATCTCCGGCGCCTGGCTCGAGGTCACGGGGCTGGACGCGCGGGCGACGGGCGAAGGCTCGGCGGTGCAGCTCAAGGGCGCCCACCACGTCCGCGTCGCCGACGTCTGGGCGCACGACTCGGCCTGCGCCGGCATCGGCGCGGTGGGGACCGACCACCTCCTGATCGAGGGCAGCCGCGTCTGGGGCGACGCCCGCCGCTCGCCCTGGCAGTGCAGCGGGATCTCCATCTACCAGCCCGTGGCGGTGGACGCCGCGCCCGGCTTCCACAACGTGATCCGCCGCAACCGGGTGTGGGACACCCTGAACGTGGTGGTGGACGACGCCGTCAGCCACGCGAACGGCCACACCACCGACGGCAACGGGATCATCGTCGACGACTTCGAGCACAGCCAGTCGCCCGGCGTTCCCTATCGCCACGGCACGCTGGTCGAGGGCAACACCCTGTTCGACAACGGCGGCCGGGGCGTCCACGTGTTCAAGAGCCGAAACGTCGTCGTGGTCGGCAACGTCGCGTACCACAACCTGAAGGACCGCAACCTCCAGCGCCCCGCCGCCGAGATCTCGGCGGTGCAGTCGGCGGGCGTGACGGTCCTCGACAACATCGCGGTTCCAAGGGGCGGCGACCCGGCGATGATGGACGGCTACGCCGAGGGCCCCGACCTGTGGGACGCCAACCTCGCCTTCGGTCCCCAGTCCTGGAGCGCGCCTCGGTCCGCCGCAAAGCCCGGCCCACGCACCATCACCGGGCGCGATCCCCGCTTTGTGCGCCCCGGCGTCGATCCCAAGGCGGCGGACTTCACCCTCGCGCCCGACAGCCCGGCGCGGCGCTCGGGGCTGGCGGTGCGGCTGGACGGCCCGCAGCTGGTGGCGAGCGTCCCGGCGGCTCCCAGCGACATGGGGCCGGGCTTCACCAGGGCGCGCTGAGGCCTACGCGGGTCAGCCCAAGCCCAGGAACACGCGCAGGTCGGCGAGCGCGATGTCGCGGCTCTCCTGGTAGGAGAGCCCGTGGTCCAGGCGCGGGGCGACCCGCACGGACATGCCGGGCAGCGCCGTCAGACGCCGCCCCCCCGATCCGAACCATCGCTCCATCTCGTCGAGCGCCGCATCGTGCACGCCTAGCAGGAAGCGGGCCTGGACGCCCCGCTGCGAGAGCTCGGCCACCATGCGCCGCAGCCGGGCGCCCTCGGGGTTGGCGGGGGCGGCGAGGCGGGCGGCGAACCGCCCGGCGAGCGACCGCACGATCCGGCCGACCTGCACGTCGCCCTTGAGCAGGCGCTTCCAGGTGGCGAGGCTGCGCAACCCCTCGACATAGGTCTGGGTCGCGCCGGCGTCGTCGCGCTTGCCGACCGCGAGCGAGTCGCCCGGCGTCCATATGAACTTCTGCACGGAGACCGCGAAGAGCCCCGCGATCCGCAGGTCGGCCGCGGCGGCGCGAAGGGCGTGGAAGGCGCCGGCGCAGATGCCGACCAGGGTCGCCATGCCGTAGCCCTGCGCCTGCATCAGGTCGAGCGCGGCGACGATGTCGGCCTGCCTCGGCGTCTCGAAGACGTGGCTGCGGTCGCCCTCGCGCGCCGGGCTGTCGCCCACGCCGGCGAAGTCGAAGCGCAGGGAGGCGACCCCCTCCGCCGCCAGGGCGCGGGCGGCGGTCACGGGGAAGCGACCGAGGCCCGCGCGCGGATCGCCGCCCGTGGAGACGAAGATCACCGCGTCCCGCCGCGCGGCCGTCAAGGGCTCGCAGACCACGCCGACCAGCCCGGGACCGAAGCGCACCGGCCGCTCGCGCCACCCGTCGCTTTCGAGGCCGCCCGTGACCGGGCACGAGAGGGGCTTGCCGGGACGGACGGGAACCGTCGCCTGAAGCCAGGCGATCGCCTCGCCGAACAGGGCGTGGGGGGCGAGGTTGCTGTGCGGCTCCTCGAACAGGGCGTCGTAGCCGGGGAAGTCGCCCGCCGCGACCTCGACGCCAAGGGCGCGCAGCGGCTCGGCCAGCGCCGCCACGGCGGGCGCCTGGGCGCGCAGCAGCACGCGGGGTGCGGTGCGTTCCAGCTTGCGCAGGTCGAGGGCCGAGACGCGGGCCACCGTGTCGGGCGACAGCCGCAGGTCGTCGGAGATCAGCCAAGGGCCTTCGGGCGTGCGGAAGGCGGCGGTGGCCATGGAGGCGGCGAGCTTCAGCTCCCGCACCCAGCCTCGACCGGAGACCACCGGCGCGAGCAGCATCAGGGCGTCGACGGGCGCGCCCTGCTCGACGGCGACCGCCGCGACGGTCCCGCCCATGCGCAGCCCCGCCAGCACGACCCGGCGAGCGCCCGACCGCCTGGCGAAGGCCGCCGCCGCGTTCGCCCCCGCGACCCAGCGCGCGAAGGCGTCCTCCTCCTCGTCCGCGTCCAGCGACTCTCCCTCGCCCAGGTAGTCGAAGCGCAGCGTCGGAAAGCCTTCGGCGGCCAGCCGCTCGGCGAAGCGGCGCAGCGGCAGGTAGGCGCAGCGCGCCTCTCGGCCGATGGGCGGACACAGCACCACCGCCACGTCGCCGTCGGCGGCGTGCCAGAAGCCGGCCTGCCCGTCGAACGACACCGCCTGCGCGGGCGCGGGACGGGGCGAGGTCCCCGTGGAAGGCGACCCGGACCGGGCGCCGCGCCGGCCGGGTTCGATCAGGGCCACAGCGTCGCTCGCACGCCGGGGGGCCAGTCGCGGGGATCGGGCCCGTGGTGGCGCACCAGCGCCAGCGTCAGCCGCTCCAACCCCCAGCCGACGCAGCCCGTGTGGGCGGTCGCGCCCTCGGCCGTCGTGATGCCGAAGGCGGCGCCGAAGCTGTCCAGGTGGTAGTTGAAGCTGATGCAGGCGGTGGGCTCGGCCCCGGGGTTCACGGGCACCAGCATCTCGAACTTCAGCTGCTGGCTGCGCTGGGCGTCGGCGACGATCTTCCCTGTACGGCCGAAGAAGGGGTCGTTGGCGACCTCGACCTCGTGCGGCAGCTCCAAGGCCTTCATCGTCTGCGTGGCGCGCGTGATCCACAGCTCGCGGAAGGCGTCCACCTCCGCCGCCGAGCCCAGGCGCACGTTCTCGCGCTGGCGGAAGTACTGCATGCGGGTGGGCTGCAGCGAAGGCTCGTGCCGGAACACCCAGCTGACGATGTCGATGGTCGCGCCGCCCTTCGGCAGCGGGCCGCGGTCGGCCATCATGGGATAGACCGGATAGCAGGCCGCCGGGATCAGCAGCACTTCGCTCGCCGCTTGGTCCTTCGTCCAGTCCTCGCCCGCCGCCACGCAGCGCAGGATTTCGCGATGGCCCCGGTCGTCGCCGCAGAAGCAGTGCACCGTGCCGAGGAGGTTGGGGAAGCTCTTCAGGTAGCCCGAACGCTCCAGGTCCGCGCGGGGCATCGCCGGCGTGAAGTGCACCGTCTCGGTCCCGTCGTCCGCTGACAGGCGGGTCACGATCCCCTGGATGGCGTCGGCGATCCGCTCGAAGGTGGCGCTGCGGCCGTAGAGCCCGTCCACCCCCGTGGGGATCAGCAGGCCCGCGCCGATCAGCTGGTCGCGGAAGTTGAGCTGCGCGTCCATGGGCGGAACTCCTACAGGCCGAGCTTGGGCTTCTGCGCCAGCAGGAGGCGCGCGGAACTCTCGCGCATCCGCTCGTTGCCGATCATCAGCGGCGCGGACAGCAGGTCGCGCAGGTGGCGGGACACGCTGTAGCGGCCGGCCCGCGCGTATCCGGAGAAGCCGCAGACGCAGAGCGCCTCGCGCACCACCTCGAAGCAGGCCTCGGACACGCTCGTCTTCAGCCCGTTGTCCCACGCCGCGCCCGCGAAGCTGGGCGAGACAGGCGCATCCCAGTCGAAGGCGGCGATCGCGGCCCGCACGCGGGCCTCCGCCATCTGCAGCAGCTCCACGGCCTGGGCGAGCCGCTGCGCGCCTTGCGGCAGGGCGTCGCCCTTGCGGCGGGACTTCAGCGCCTGGCGAGCGCGTTCCACCGCGTCGCCGGCGATCCCGGTCCACACCGCGCCCCATACCATGTGCGAGACGGGCACCATGGTGGCGGCGGCGATCTCGCTGAAGGGGGTGTCGACCACCTGCTCGACTACGCCGGAGCCCTCGATCACGAACGGCTCGCTGCCCGTGCCGCGCATGCCCAGCGCATCCCACTCGCCGGTGCGCTCCATGCTGAGCGCGTCCCGCTCCAGCACCACGAACACCTGGTCGCCGGAAGGCGCGTCGGGCGCGAGGCGGGCGGTGACGAGCAGCGCGTCGGCGTGCGCGCCATAGCTGACGGCGGTCGCGACCTTCTTCAGGGTGAAGCCGCCCTCCCCGTCCCGCTCGACCGCGCACTTGGAGGTGCGGAGCGCCCCGCCGACCTCGGCCTCTGAGGTGGAGGAGGCGAGCAGCAGCTGCTCGTCCTGCACCCGCTTCAGGAACGCGCGGATCCACGGCTGCGACGCCGCGTGGCGGGCGAGGCAGGCGACCTGGATGTGGTGCATGGCCAGCACCATGCCCGCGCTGGAGCACGCGGCGGCGAGCGTCTGGCAGTGGGCCGCGACGGCGGCGAACGGCAGGCCCGCGCCTCCCAGCTCCTGCGGCACGAGCGCGCCCAGGAGGCCGTGGCGGCGGAGCTGCGCCAGCGCCTCGGCGGGAAAGCGGCCGTCGGCGTCGACGGCCTCGGCGGCGTCGCCGGCGGCGGCGAGCACCGCGTCCGGCATCTCCAGGGGAGCCGGAGGCGCGAACGGCGGCGCCTCGGCGACGAGCGTGACGACCTTCATTCCCCGACCCCCGGCTTCGGGAGAGCGGAGCAGCCCCTGAGAGCCGCGCCGCGCCGTCCCGGTATGGACACCCTGAAGCCAGCCCGTTTGCAGGCTTCGTGCCAGCGGCGGGTCTTCGTTCGACACGGGAGGTGCAGGCGTCCTTGAACCGCAGGTTGGCCGCGCGGAGGTGCGTGGTCGAGAGGACGCTTTCGCACGTCCCTGCTTAGCGCTTCCTTATGGGCGGCGGTTTATCGCTCGCCCGTCATGCCGCCCGCCGCCGCGCCGTCCCCGAGTTCCGATTCTCGACCGCGGGTGGCGATCGTCTTCACCGATGGCCACGCGGACTACGCCCGCGCCTTCGTCCCGATCGTGGCCCGCCACGCCGAGGTGCTGGTCATCGGTCCGCGCGAGGCGGAGGAGGCGGACGACGCGTTCGGCGCGGCGGAGACCTGGCTGGTCCCGTTCCCCCGGCACCGCCAGCCGCTGGGCAACCTCCTGCTGCTGCGGCGCCTGGCGGCGCGCATCCGCGCCTTCCGGGCCGAGGCGGTGCACGTGCTGTCCGAGGGGCAGGTGTGGCTGAACCTCCTGCCCCGCCTCGTCGCGCCCACGCCCGTGGTCGTGACGCTGCACGACGTGACGCCCCATCCGGGCGACGCCGACACCGCGCGTGTGCCCCGCTGGCTGGTGAACCGCTTCGTGCGCCGCGCCGACGCGGTGCTGGTGCACGGCGAGGGCCTGAAGGCCGACGCGGTGGCGCACCTGGGCCTCGACCCCGCGCGGGTGGCGGTCGGCGTGCACCCGCCCAACCTGCGCTACGCCCGCATCGCCGAGGCGCGGGGGTTCTCCAAGCCCCGCGACGGCCGCTTCCGCCTGCTCTTCTTCGGCCGCGTCTTTCCCTACAAGGGCCTGGCGCACCTGGTCGCCGCCGAGCCGGCGATCGC
>JASLDZ010000446.1 GCA_030151985.1 Caulobacteraceae bacterium
TCGACCACCCCGGCGTGCCCAAGGGGCACCGGCTGGAGCGGCACCTGGTGTGGGAGGCGGCGGCGCCCGCCTGAACCGGCGACCTCAGCCCTTCGGCGGCGGGCCGGGGTTGGCGGGCGGGGCGGGGTGCGGCGGCAGCCAGGGCGTGCGCGCCATCGCCTCGCGCTCCACGGCGCACTGGCGGTAGGCGGGAACGGAGCCGTCCCGGGCGCGCAGCGCGGCCATCTCGGCCTTGGCCGCCTCCAGGTCGCGGGCGAACTCCGGCTTGGCGTGCAGGTAGGCCACGAGGATCGAGGCGTTGGTGCGCCCCAGGTCGATGTCGCTGACCGTATGGACGCCGCACACCACCCGGCTCTCGCCATAGGCGCGGGCGCGCGCGGAGATCGGGCCGGCGAGGTCGGGCGCCAGCTCCGTTAGGATCAGCCCGTAGGCCCAGCTCATGGTCGTGTGGCCGCTGGGGTAGGACCAGCTGTGGGCGAGCCCGCGGCGGTCGTCCTCCGTGCAGATCGGGCCGCCGTAGCTGACGAACGGGCGCGGGTGCTGGAAGCGGTTCTTGGCGTAGGTGGTGATCTGGCCGGCGTCGGTGCGCACGCGGGTCAGCAGCGCGAGGGTGCGCGGCGCCGTCTCGGGCGTGAGGTCCAGCCCCAGCACGCAGTCGAAGTCGGCGGCGGCGGCGGCGGCGCTCTCGTCGGCGTCGCGGGTGGCGAGGTCCCAGCGCGGGGTGCCCTTCAGCTTGCGGGTGGCGCGGTAGGCGGCCTCGTCCGCCACGCCCCACGGCGTCTTCGAGCCGGGCGTCGGCGGTTGCGGCAGCACGGTGAAGGTGTCGGGCGCCTCTCCCTTGGCGAGGTAGCCGGGTACGGAGGCCCAGGCCTTGTCGAGCGGCTTGTCCGAACCCCGTCGCGCCCCGGCGAGCGCCCCGGAAGGGGAGTCCTGCATCGGCGTCTGCGCGGCGGAGGAGCCGGCGAGGGCGGCGAGGGCCGCAAGGACGAGGGCTGGGCGCGGGATCATGGAGGGCTCGTGGCGTCGGAGCGCTTGGCTTAGCGCCCCCCCGCCACGCGCTCAACCGAGCGCGCGGCGCGAGTCAGGTCCGCAGCGCCAGGAAGGCGTGGGTCTCCTCGATCGCCTCCACCAGCCCCATCCGTCGCACCTCCACGCCTTCCGGCAGCGCGCTGAACAGGCGGGTGGGGGCGGCGGCGTCGAGCATGACGAAGACGCCGCGGTCGTCGGCGCGGCGGATCAGGCGGCCGAACGCCTGGGCGATGCGGCCGCGGGCCAGCGCGTCGTCGTAGCGGCCGCCGCCTGATCCGCCCCCGAACCGCTCGCGTCGCGCCTTGTGCAGCAGGTCGGGGCGGGGCCAGGGCACGCGGTCGAACACCAGGAGGCGCAGGGAACGGCCCGGCACGTCCACCCCGTCGCGGATGGCGTCGGTGCCGAGCAGGCAGGCGTCCTCCTCCGCGCGGAAGATGTCGACGAGCGCGCCCGCCTCCAGCGGGTCCACATGCTGCGCGAATAGGGGGACGCCCGCCTCGGCGAGGGGCGCGGCGATCTTCTCGTAGACCAGCTTCAGCCGGCGGATGGCGGTGAAGAGGCCAACCGCCCCGCCCCCCGCCGCGAGGAACAGCTCGCGCATGGCGGCGGCGACCTGGCGCGGGTCGTCCTTGCCGACATCGGTCACAACGAGGCAGCGGGCGTGGTCGGCGTAGTTGAACGGGGACGCCAGCCGCAGGAGCTTGGGGCTCTCCTCCATCCGCGCCGCGCCGGTGCGCATCTCGGCGAGCGCGAAGGGGCTGTCGTGGCCGGGGTCGGCGAGGGTGGCGCTGGTCACGAGCACGCCGTGTGCGGGCTTCAGCACCGCGTGGGCGAGGGGCTCGGTGGGGTCGACGTAGTTGCGGCGGAAGGCGGCGTCGGCGGTGCGGCCGAACGCCTGCACCGCCTCGAAGGCGTCGACGAAGTGCGGGTCGTCGGCATCGTCCTCCAGCGTGCGCAGCATGGCGCGCCAGGCGGGGAGCTGCATCTTGGCGCGGCGGTCGAGCCCCCGCAGCGCCCCTTCGATCCGGGCGCGGTCGGCGGTTTGCAGTTCCGCCGCCTCGTCGTCGAGCAGGTCCTCCAGCGCCTTGGCGAGCGCCACCAGGGGCTGCTCGACGGCGTGGAGCGCGCGGGCGCACGCCGCCGCAGTCTCGCGCACCACCTCCACCGTCGGCCGCACCGCGCATTCGGTGGAGACCTCACCCCTGCGGGAGGCGCTGGCCCGTGCCCGCACCTGCTCCAGGATCGCCGCCAGGAAGGCCTCGACCGGACCGATCGGGTTGGCGGGGGGCTGCTCCCCGTCCGGGTCGAGCGGCGGGGCGATGCGGCCGCTCCAGCCTTCGCCGGGCAGGGCGCTCGCCGCTCGCATCACCGCGGTCAGCGCGTGGGAGGCGGGCTCCGACAGCCCCGCGAGGTCGGCCAGCCGCGCCTCCAACCCCCGCCCGCGCCGCCGCCCCTCCGGTCCGCGGATCCAGCGACGAAGCTCGGCGGTCTCCTGCCCAGACAGGCAGGCGGAGAAGGCGCTGTCGGCCGCGTCGAACAGGTGGTGGCCCTCGTCGAACACGATCCGCTTCAGGTCGACGCTCTCGCCGTCCTTCCTCGTGCGTGCGCCGTCGAAGGCGGCCTTGGACAGGACCAGCGCGTGGTTGGCGATCACGAGGTCGGCCTTGCGCGAGGCGCGGTGCGACTTCTCCACGAAGCACTGGCGGTAGTGCGGGCAACCCGCGTGCACGCACTCCCCCCGACGGTCGATCATGTTGGCCGGCCCCGCCTGGTTCAGCGAGCCGACCGCGAACAGGCTAGGCAGCCAGGCGGGGAAGTCGCCGCCGTTCATGTCGCCGTCGCGGGTCGCGGCCAGCCAGCGCGCGGCCAGCGCCGTCCCGATCACGTCGCCCGAGCCCATCATCGCGCCGCGCACGAGGTCCTCGTAGTTGAGCAGGCAGGCGTAGTTCTCGCGCCCCTTGCGCACCACGGCGCGCCGCGCGCGCACGGCGGGGTCGGGGAAGAGGCCGTGGCTCTCCCGCTCGATCTGCCGCTGGAGCGCGCGGGTGTAGGTGGAGACCCACACGGCCGGCCCGTTCGCCTCCGCCCACAGCGAGGCCGGGGCGAGGTAGCCCAGCGTCTTGCCGATCCCGGTGCCCGCCTCGGCCAGCATCAGCCGCGGCTCTCCCTCGCGCTCGCGGGCGGAGAAGGCGAAGGCGGTCTGCGCGGCGAACTCGCTCTGCGCCGGCCGCGCCTCGTCCAGCCCGACGCGCGCAAGTAGGGAGGACAGCCGCCCCCGCGCCGCCTCCGCCGTCACCTCGGCCGAGCCCGCCTCCCCGGCGGGCGCCTCGTCCTGCCATTCGGGCAGCCGGGTCCAGACGTCCAGCCCGGAGCCTCGGGCGTTCCTGGCGTCCGGCCGCGCCTCCAGCGCCGCCTCCACCAGCGGCCCCCAGGCCCAGCCGGCGCGCACCAAGGTGGCGGCGAGGCGCCGCGCGTTGTCGGGGTCGTGCAGGGCCGGGCCGCCGAGGTCGGCCAGCAGCGTGCGGGCGGCGGTGGCCAGCGCCTGCGCCTGCGCCTCCACCCCCCGCGGCTCCGCCTGCCCCAGCGCCCGCGCCAGCCCGGCGGGGGAGGGGGC
>JASLDZ010000021.1 GCA_030151985.1 Caulobacteraceae bacterium
CCCGAGCGAGACGCCTTCCCTGGTCGTCTGGTGCACCGCGCGCGCCATGCCGGCGATGCACGCCGCCACGCAGGACTGCCTGGCCGACGCGGACGGCGACGGGCGCTTCGACCGCGTCTTCACCGGCTTCGTGTCGGACAATGCGGCGCCCCTCAGCCTGATCGGCTGGCGCTCGCGCGGCGAGCTGTCGCCGACCGCCGCGTACCGCCCGGCGCGACCGGAGGAGCGGCCCTCGCTGGAGGTGGGCTACCGGCTCTGTCCGGGTCAGGGAGACGGCGTGCGGATTCCCTACCGCTTCACCCTGGCCTTCCGCACGCTCTCTGGCGGCTGGACCGGCGCGCCGCGCGCCTGCCGCTTCGGCGTCTGGCCGTCCGGCGAGGACCATGGGCGGGAGCAGGTGGACGGGCTGACCCTGCGCGTGACGGCCGGCCCCTCCCCCGCCTTCGAGGTCGCCGACGCGCCGGCCGCCGGCCCGCTCGCGCCGGTGCGGATCGACCTGCCCCTGCGGCCGCGCGGGACCGCCAGCGTGAAGGCGGCGCAGGCGCGGGAGGCGCGGTCCGCCCTCCCCCTGCTGGCCTCCGGCCCCGCCGACCACCTGGCGGCGGGCGTCGTCTCGCACGGCGACGAGCTGGGCGAGGCGCCCGTGCGCCACGGCTTCGCCGGCGTGCTGAAGAGCGACGTGGACGTGCGGGGCGGCCCCTTCTTCAGCGACCACCTGAAGGCGGGGCAGTTCATGTACGGGGTGCCCATGGGCGGCGGCTCGACGTGGAGCCCGGAGCGCACGGTGGCGGTGACGTGGTGCGCGCCGCGGACCGAGGCCGGCGAGCCGATGAAGCTGCGCACCCTGTGCTTCCCGCCCATCGCCGGGGCCCTCACAGCCCAGTCGGTCGGACCGGCGCTGATGGTGACGCGCATGACCTTCTCTCCCGGCCCCGCGGTGATCGGCCTGGACGTCGACCGGCGGGAGGCGACGTTCGAGCGCCCGATGCGGCTGGCCTACGTCTTCGACCACTGGATGCTGGAGGACGTCGGGCACGGCCGGCGGCTGCTGGCGGCGCAGGTGGGGGTGGAGATCCGCAGCGGCGGGATCGTGACTCCGGTGGACCATGTGCAGGTGGCGCCGTGGCGCGACGGCGCGCACCGCCTGCCGATGCTGGGCGGCGCGCTGACTTTGACGCCGCTCGACCGGGAGGGCCGGCCGCTCTCCCCGCCGAGCCTCCTCATGACCCAGGCCGAGGGGTCCGCCCTGCTGGAGCGGCTGGACCGGAACCGCGCGTCCGTGCAGGAGACCGAACCGATCCGCGCGGCGGCGGCACCCGCGCACGACGCGCTGCCGCTCGTCGGCCTGGTCGGCAAGCCGCCGGCGGGCGAGGCGTTCAGCCCGGCTCTTCCCGCCCCTTCCGAAGGCCCGCCCAGCGCTCCAGCCGCTCCCTGATCCGAGCCTCGGCGCCTTCGCCCTTGGGGTCGTAGAAGCGGCGCGGCTCCATCTCCGGCGGCCAGTAGTCCTGGCCGGAGAAGCCGCCCTCGGCGTCGTGGTCGTAGGCGTAGCCCTGGCCGTAGCCGAGGCCGCGCATCAGCTTGGTCGGGGCGTTGCGGATGTGCAGGGGCGGACCGAGCGAACCCGTCTCCTTCGCCGCCTTCCGCGCGGCGCCGAAGGCCTTGTAGACGGCGTTCGACTTGGGCGCGGTGGCCAGGTGCACCACCACCTGCGCCAGGGCGAGCTCACCCTCGGGCGATCCCAGGAAGTCGTAGGCGTCCTTGGCGGCGGAGGCGACCAGGAGCGCCATGGGGTCGGCGGTCCCCACGTCCTCCACCGCCGCACGCACCAGGCGCCGGGCCAGGAACAGCGGCTCCTCCCCGCCCTCCAGCATCCGCGCGAACCAGTAGAGGGCCGCGTCGGGGTCGCTGCCGCGGATGGATTTGTGCAGCGCCGAGATCAGGTCGTAGTGCTGCTCGCGGTCCTTGTCGTAGGCGAGGCTGCGGCGCTGCAGGGCGGCGGCGAGGCCCGCGGGGTCCAGGGGCTCGACCTCGCGGCCGGACGGGGCGAAGGCGAACAGGCTCTCGGCGAGCGTCAGCACGAAGCGGCCGTCGCCATCGGCCATGGCGACCAACGCCTCGCGGGCGAGCGGCGTCAGCGGTAGGGGGCGACCCTCCGCCGCCTCGGCCCGGTCGAGCAGTTCGCCGAGCGCCTCCTCGTCCAGCCGGCGCAGCACGAACACCTGGCAGCGCGACAGCAGCGCGCCGTTCAGCTCGAAGCTGGGGTTCTCGGTGGTGGCGCCGACGAGGGTGACGATCCCCTCCTCCACGAAGGGCAGGAAGCCGTCCTGCTGGGCGCGGTTGAAGCGGTGGATCTCGTCGACGAACAGCAGCGTGGCCCGGCCCTCGGCGCGGCGGCGGCGGGCGGACTCGAACGCCTTCTTCAGGTCCGCGACGCCGGAGAACACCGCCGAGAGCTGCTGGAAGTCGTAGCCCGCGGTCTGGGCGAGCAGCCGCGCGATGGTGGTCTTGCCGACGCCCGGCGGTCCCCACAGCACCATGGAGGCGAGTTTGCCCACTTCCGCCATGCGCCCGATCGGCCCCTCCGGTCCGAGCAGGTGCTGCTGGCCGACGACCTCGGCCAGCGAGGTCGGGCGCAGGCGGTCGGCGAGCGGGCGCGGGCTCGCGTCGGGAGCGGCCGGCGCGGGCGGGTCGAGGTCCATCCCCGCCGATTGAAACAGGTCGGCCATGGGCTATCGTAGCGCATCCGACTCTGCGCAGACGAGGCGAGCGACATGGCCGAGCGACCCACCACCGGCATCACCCCCTTCCTCGCCATCCGCGACCGGCGCGCCAAGGAGGCGCTGGCCTTCTACGCCGAGGCGCTGGGCGCGCAGGTGATCGAGCAGAACCCCGCCCAGGACGGCGAGCGGCTGATGCAGGCCTCGCTGAAGCTAAACAACGGCTGGATCATGTTGTCCGACGAGTTCCCCGAGCACGGCTTCAAGGCCGAGCCGCCGCAGTCGGTCACCCTGCACCTGCAGGTGGACGACGCCGACGCCTGGTTCGACCGCGCGGTGCGCGCCGGCTGCATCGTGACCATGCCGATCTCCGACCAGTTCTGGGGCGACCGCTACGGCCAGTTCCAGGACCCGTTCGGCCATCGCTGGTCGGTGGGCTCGCCGCTGAAGGCATGACGCCGGACGCCTTCCGCGCCCTGGCGCTCGCGCTGCCGGGGGTCGAGGAGGGGTCGCACATGGGCCACGCCGACTTCCGCGCCAACTGCCGGATCTTCGCGACGCTGGGCAGCCCTGACGCGGGTCACGGCATGGTGAAGCTCTCGCCCGACGAGCAGGCGATGCGCGTCGCGGCGGCGCCCTCGGTGTTCCGGCCTGCGTCCGGCGCGTGGGGGCGCGAAGGCTCGACGCTGGTGACGCTCGCCGCCGCCGACGAGGGCGCCGTCAGGGGCGCTCTGGCCGCCGCGCACGGGATGGCGACCTCCCGCCCGCCGGCCAGGCCGCGCAAGCGTTGAGCGTCAGAACTCCGCGGTCACCTGCTGGCCGCCGCGCTCCAGCACGATGCGCCAGCGGCCGGCCTGCACGGCCTGGGCGAGGCCCGCGGTCGTGCTCACCGTCTGGCCGTTGACGCTGCGGATGATGTCGCCGGGACGGAAACCCTGGGCGGCGGCGATGCCGGAAACCTTGGTGATCGCCACGCCCGTCAGGAAGGGGTCGAGGCCGTACTCGTCGTCGGCGGCGGGCGACAGGTTGACGACGGTCGCCCCCGCCAGCGGCTGGCGACCCGTGAGGGTGCGGGCGTCGCGGGCGGGGGTGGCCGGCGGCGTCTCCAGCCGGACGCCCACGGTGCGGGCGGCGCCCGCGCGGCGGAGCGTGAGCTGCAGGGTGTCGCCCGGCTTGTGCGTCGCGGCGCTGAAGTTGAGCGCGGCCTCGTCGTTGACCGGGGCGCCGTCGGCGGCGGTGATCACGTCGCCCGCCCGCACGCCCGCCCGGTCCGCCGGTCCGCCCGGGTAGACGTTGGAGGCGACCACGCCCTGCGGCCGGTCGAGGCCGAGGCTGCGGGCGGTGTCGGCGTCCACCGCCTGCAGGCGCAGGCCCAGCCAGGGTCGCCTCACCGCCGTGCCGCCGCCGATCGCGGTCTCCACCACCCGCCGCACGAGCGGCGCGGGGATGGCGAACCCGACCCCGGAGGAGGAGCCGGAGCGCGACAGGATGAAGGTGTTCAAGCCCACCATGTCGCCCGCCATGTCGACCAGCGGGCCGCCGGAGTTGCCGGGATTGATGGCCGCGTCGGTCTGGATGTAGCTCGAAAAGTCGCCCGCATCCCCGCCGAAGCCCGAGCGCGACAGGGCCGAGACGATGCCGTTGGTCACCGTCTGGCCGACGCCGAAGGGGTCGCCGATGGCCAGCACCAGGTCGCCGACCTGGATGTCGGCGCGCTCGGCGATGGGCAGCACGGGCAGCTTCTCCGCGCCGACGTCGATCTTCAGGATCGCGAGGTCGCTGCGCGCGTCGGCCAGGATCAGCTTGGCGGGGAACTCGCGGCGGTCGGCGAGGCTGACGGTGATCTCCTGCCCGCCTTCGACCACGTGGTTGTTGGTTACGATCAGCCCGTCGGAGCGCACGATGGCGCCGGAGCCGAGGCTCCCCTCCACCCGCTCGCGCGGCGCGCCCATGCCGCCGAAGAAGGCGAAGAACGGATCGACCTGCTGGCGCACCACGCGCTTGGAGGAGAT
>JASLDZ010000039.1 GCA_030151985.1 Caulobacteraceae bacterium
CTCAAAGGTCTGCCAACCTCAGCAGCAAGAGACATCGATAGGGCTGCAGCGATCATGCGCCGCCACCCAGCCCGAACACGCGCCAAGCCGCCACCAGCACCACGCACACGAGCGAGGTCGGCAGGAAGATCTTCCAGCCGATGCGCATCAGCTGGTCGTAGCGGTAACGGGGTACGATCGCCTTGGCCATGGCGATCATGAAAAACCAGAACACCAGCTTGACCGCGAAGAAGACGAAGCCGTGCAGGCTGCGCAGGAACGGCGGCGCGTTGTCGAGATAGCCTTCCGGCCAGGGCGCGTGCCAGCCGCCGAAGAACAGGATGGAGATCATCCCGCACATCAGGACGATGTTGGCGTACTCGGCGATCATGAACAGGAGGTACGGCGTCGAGCTGTACTCGACCTGGTAGCCGGCCACGAGCTCGGATTCCGCCTCCGGCAGGTCGAAGGGCGGGCGGTTGGTCTCGGCCAGGGCGGAGATGTAGAACATGCCCATCGCCACGATCATCACCGGCGCGAGGATCAGGTTCTTCAGGCCCCCTCCCCCCAGCACGTTCCAGTTCCAGAACCCGCCGCCCTGCGCGTTGACGATGGTCGACAGGTTCATCGAGCCCGCGAGCAGGATCACGTTGATGATGATCAGGCCGATGGAGACCTCGTAGCTCACCATCTGCGCCGCCGAGCGCAGTCCACCGAGAAAGGGATACTTCGAGTTCGACGCCCAGCCGCCCATGATGATGCCGTAGACGCCGAGCGAGCTGATCCCTAGCAAGTACAGGATGCCGACGTTCAGGTTGGCGATCACCCAGCCCGGTCCCGCCGGGATCACCGCCCAGCCGATGAAGGCCAGCACGAAGCTCAGCATCGGGGCCAGCAGGAAGACGAACTTGTCCGCTCCCGCCGGGATGGTGATCTCCTTCAGCACGAACTTGAAGAAGTCGGCGAAGGACTGCATCAGCCCGAACGGGCCGACGACGTTCGGCCCCTTCCTCATCTGCACCGCCGCCCAGATCTTGCGGTCGGCGAGCAGCAGGAAGGCGAGGCTGACCAGCACCGCCACCACGAACAGCAACACCTGCCCGAGGGTCAGCAGCGTCCAGCCGACGGGGGTGGTCCAGGGATTGGGGGTCATCGCGCGATCCCCCTCTTCCGCTCATCCCGGCGAAAGCCGGGACCCATGCGAGGGTGGGCGTCGGAGCGGTCGCGTTCCACGGACTTGACGGAGCTTGGGTCCCGGCTTTCGCCGGGATGAGCGGGTGGAAGAGAAACGGTCATGC
Source organism: Caulobacteraceae bacterium (assembly GCA_030151985.1). GTDB lineage: Bacteria > Pseudomonadota > Alphaproteobacteria > Caulobacterales > Caulobacteraceae > JASLDZ01. The sequence goes on from JASLDZ010000039.1 coordinate 1,278, forward strand.
TCATTCCGCCGCGATCTTGTGCGCCGCCGCACCCGCGTGGAGCGCCGAGCACTCCGCCATGGTGACGCTCGCGCGGGCGATCGGGTTGGTCTGGTAGAAGTCGACCACCGGCGAGCGGAACGGCTCCGAACCAAAGTCGCCCACTTCGCCCACAACCGAAAGGTCCAGCGCCCCGTGCGTCGGCGCGTAGTCCACCTGGCCGAAGGTCGGGTGGTCGGCGATCAGCTTGGCGCGGAGGTCCGCTAGGGTGTCGTAGGGCAGGACGGCGCCCAGTTCGGCGGAGAGGGCGCGCAGGATGGCCCAGTCCTCCTTGGCGTGGCCCTTGGGGAAGATGGCGCGGTCGGCGATCTGCACCCGGCCCTCGGTGTTGACGTAGATCCCCGGCTTCTCGGTGTAAGCCGCGCCCGGCAGGATCACGTCGGCCCGCGCCGCGCCCGCGTCGCCGTGATGGCCCTGGTAGACGACGAAGGTGGAGGCGAGGATCGCCTTGGCGTCGATCTCGTCGGCGCCCAGCAGGTAGAGCACATCCAGCGCACCCGGCTCCAGCATGACGGCGACGTCCTTGCCGCCGTCGCGCGGGATGAAGCCCATGTCGAGCCCGCCGACGCGGCTGGCGGCGGTGTGGAGCACGGCGAACCCGGTCCAGCCATCGCCCACGGTCGCGAGCTTCGCCGCCGCGGCCGCGACCGCCGCCCCATCCGCCCGCGCCAGCGCGCCGGCGCCGACGATCACGAGCGGGCGCTTGGCCTCGCCCCACGCCTTGCCGAAGTCGCTGTCGCCCACGCGGCCGAGCGCGTCCGGCCCGGTGCCCAGCGTGTCGTACGGGTAGGACAGGTCCGCCGCCTCGCCGACGACGCCGACGCGCACCTTGCCGGCCAGCCAGCTCTTGCGGATGCGCGCGTTCAGGAGCGGCGCCTCCTTGCGGGGGTTGGTCCCGACAAGGAGGATCATGTCGGCGTCTTCGACGCCCGCGATCCCCGGGTTGAACAGCCAGCTCTCGCGAGCCCCGCCGCCCAGCTTCATCCCGTCCTGCCGGCAGTCGAGGTTCTTCACGCCCAGCGACGCGAACAGGTCCATCGCCGCCTTCATCTCCTCGGCCGCGCAGAGGTCGCCCGCGATCACGCCCACCCGGTCGGGCGAGGCAGCCTTGATCCGCCCGGCGACGGCCGCCAGCGCCTGGCCCCAGGTCGCCTCGCGCAGCCGACCCTCGATGCGCACGAACGGCCGGTCTAGCCGCTTGCGCAGCAGGCCGTCGCAGGCGTGGCGCGTCTTGTCGCTGATCCACTCCTCGTTCACCGCCTCGTTCAGGCGGGGGAGCACGCGCATCACCTCGGCGCCCTTGGCGTCGACGCGGATATTGGAGCCGAGCGCGTCCATCACGTCGATGCTCTCGGTCTTTTTAAGCTCCCAGGGCCGGGCGTTGAAGGCGTACGGGCGCGAGGTCAGCGCGCCGACCGGGCACACGTCCACCAGGTTGCCGGAGAGCTCGGAGGTGACCGCGCCCTCGAGGTAGGTGGTGATCTCCGCATCCTCGCCGCGGTTGACGAGGCCAAGCTCCGCCACGCCCGCGATCTCGGTGGAGAAGCGCACGCAGCGGGTGCACTGGATGCAGCGCGTCATCACCGTCTTGATGAGCGGCCCCATGGCCTTCTCTTCGACGGCGCGCTTGTTCTCCTGGTAGCGCGTGCCGTCGCGGCCGAAGCCGAGCGCCTGGTCCTGCAGGTCGCACTCGCCGCCCTGGTCGCAGATCGGGCAGTCGAGCGGGTGGTTGATGAGCAGGAACTCCATCACCCCCTTGCGCGCCTTCTGCACCATGGGCGTGGTGGTGAAGATCTCCTGCCCCTCGGCGGCGGGGAGCGCGCAGGAGGCCTGCGGCTTGGGCGGCCCGGGCTTCACCTCGACCAGGCACATGCGGCAGTTGCCGGCGATGCTGAGGCGCTCGTGGTAGCAGAAGCGCGGGATCTCCTTGCCCGCCCGCTCCGCCACCTGGAGCACGGTCATCCCCGGCTCGAACTCGACCTCCTGGCCGTCGACCTTGGCTTTAGGCATGGAGTTGCGCGCTCCTTTCACTCGAGCGGCGCACGCCGACAAAAGCCAAAACCATCGTGAGCATCATCGCTGCCGAGCCAAAGGTGTCGCGTACCGCAGCGATCAGGCCGTCTGTGACAGGGGGACGATCAGCCGCGACGAAAGGATTGCTCTGAGCCACGAGGTACGTCGCGCCCCCTACGACAGCCCCGAAAAGCGCAGCGATCGCCACCCAGGGGCGAGCCCGGCCCATCCGGAAGGCCACCGTGCAGGCGGCAATGAACGAAGCTGCACTCGATAGGACCGCCAACATGCCCATCACTCCGCCGCCAGCAGCGTGGCGCCCTGCACATGCGGGCGGCCGGTGCGGTAGCTCGTGATCCGGTCCTCCACCTCGTGGCGGAAGTGGCGGAACAGGCCCTGGATCGGCCAGGCGGCGGCGTCGCCGAGGGCGCAGATGGTATGGCCCTCGACCTGGGTGGTGACCTCCAGCAGCGTGTCGATCTCGTGCATCTCGGCCTTGCCGTCGGCCATGCGCTCCATCACCCGCCACATCCAGCCGGTGCCCTCGCGACACGGGGTGCACTGGCCGCAGCTCTCGTGCTTGTAGAAGTAGCTCAAGCGGCTGATCGCGCGCACCAGGTCGGTGGACTTGTCCATCACGATCACCGCCGCGGTGCCCAGGCCCGACTTCAGGTCGCGCAGCGAGTCGAAGTCCATCAGCGCGGTCTCGCACTGTTCGGCGGGGATCAGCGGCACCGAGGCGCCGCCGGGGATCACCGCCTTCAGGTTGCCCCACCCGCCCCGCACGCCGCCGCAGTGGTCGTCGAGCAGCTGCTTGAGGGGGATGCTCATGGCCTCCTCCACGTTGCAGGGCAGGTTCACGTGGCCGGACACGCTCATCAGCTTGGTGCCGGTGTTGTTCGGGCGGCCGAAGCTCGCGAACCAGTCGGCGCCCCGCCGCAGCACCGTGCCCACCGCGGCGATCGACTCGACGTTGTTCACGGTGGTGGGGCAGCCGTAGACCCCTGACCCCGCCGGGAACGGAGGCTTCAGCCGCGGCTGGCCCTTCTTGCCCTCCAGCGACTCCAGCAGCGCCGTCTCCTCGCCGCAGATGTAGGCGCCCGCGCCATGGTGGACGTAGAGGTCGAAGTCCCAGCCGTTGACGTTGTCCTTGCCGATCAGCTTGGCGTCGTACGCCTGGCGGACGGCCTGCTCGAGGATCTCGCGCTCGTAGACGTACTCGCCGCGCAGGTAGACGTAGCAGACGTGCGCCTGCATCGCGAAGCTGGCGATCAGGCAGCCTTCGATCAGGAGGTGCGGGTCGTGGCGCAGGATCTCCCGATCCTTGCAGGTGCCGGGCTCCGACTCGTCCGCGTTGACCACGAGGTAGTGCGGCCGGTCCTTCACCTCCTTGGGCATGAAGCTCCACTTCAGCCCGGTGTTGAACCCCGCCCCGCCCCGGCCCCGCATGCCGGAGCCCTTGTACTGGTCGATGATCCAGGCCCGGCCGCACGAGAGGATGTCGGCGGTCGCGTTCCAGCACCCGCGCGCCTTCGCCCCCTCCAGTCCCCAGTCGTGGAGGCCGTAGAGGTTGGTGAAGATGCGGTCCTTGTCTTCGAGGATGCCGACCATCGGTGGCGCGTGACTCCGCTTAGCGTGCGCTGCGGCATACGCCACGCGGGCGCGCCGGGCGAGTGAGAACGGCTTGCAAATAGGACCTCGACGACGTCAGGAACAGGTGTCGAGCGCCGGACGGATCAGGTCGCGGGCGGTGTCGTCCAGCGGCACGGCGATGTCGTGCAGTTCGCCCTCTCGGCTCTTGATGCGGAACAGCATCTGGCTGGCGTGCGAGTCGAGCAGGCGGCGGGCGAAGCGGCGGCCGGGGTCCATGAACAGGGTGGCCAGGCCGGACTCCACGTTGCGCGGCGTGTAGTACCAGGTCTCGGTGAACGGGCGCTGCTGGTCGAAGCGGTAGACCACCTCGCGAAGGCCGCCGCGGCCCAGCTTGTACTCGGTCAGCCAGCGCACGATGAAGTGCTTGGCGCCGTCCTCCTGGCGGCAGAACAGCACCAGCCGGTCGTCGCCCTTCTGGAAGCGCGCGCCCTCGGCGATGGCGTCGGTCATCTCGTCCTTGCCCGCGAGCCGGCTCCAGCCCTGGACGTCGCTCGCCTTGGCCGCGCTCGCGATCAGGCCGAGCGCGAGGACCGCCGCCGCCGCTCCCGCCCGCCTCACGCCTGATCCTCCGGGTAGGGATGCGCCTTCGCCCAACGATAGCGCACATAGGCGGCGTAGCCGAACAGGCCCCAGCCGAGACCGAGCAGGGCGTACCCCAGCGGGCCGAGCGATGAATCCGATCTCCACGCACCCAGAACCACCGCGCCGAGCAGGATCAGGCCCAGGCCCGCGAGCCGCAGCGGCCACGCCACGCGGCGGAGTTGGGCGTTGTAGGTGGTGCGGTCGGTCACCTGTTCCTCAAGGAACGAGAGCGAGCCGAAATCCTCCCCATCGCGGATGGGGAGGTGGCCCGGAGGGCCGGAGGGGCCGCTTCGCCCCGCGAAGCGGAACACCGCTCGCACCACAGCAGACGGTTCCGCGCTGCCGCGCGGCCCCCTCCCGGCTTCGCCGTACTCCCCCATCTGCGATGGGGGAGATGAAGGAACGAGGCCTCGCGCCCGTGCATCAAGCGGGCTGCGCCTCGGGCTCCGGCCGGTTCGGGATCGTCACCTTCTCCGCCTTCGAGCCGTCGTACAGGCTCGGGTCCTGCAGCGTCCTGATCGCGCCTTTGGGCTCAGAGGAGATGCGCCCATCGTACGACCCCGCCTTCGGCGTCTCCCCCGCGCGGAAGTCCTGGATAATGCGGGCCAGCGACTCCGGCGTCAGGTCCTCGTAGTAGAGGTCGTTGATCTGGGCCATCGGCGCGTTGCAGCAGGCGCCCAGGCACTCGACCTCCTGCCAGGTGAAGAGGCCGTCCTTCGAGCGCTCGTCCTTCGGCCCGATCACGTCCTTGCAGAGCGCCATCAGCTCGCCCGCGCCGCGGAGCATGCAGGGAGTGGTGCCGCACACCTGGATCAGCGCGCGGCTCCCCACGGGCACGAGCTGGAACATGGTGTAGAAGGTCGCGACCTCCAGCACGCGGATCACCGCCATGTCGAGCAGGGCGGCGACGGCGCGGATGGCGGGCTCGCTGACCCAGCCCTCCTGCTTCTGCACCAGCCACAGGATCGGGATCACCGCCGAGCGCTGGCGCCCGACCGGATACTTGGCGATCCACCACCGCGCGATCTCCATCGTCGCGTCTGAGAACGCGAACGAGGCGGGCTGCAGCTCAGGCGGGGCAAGGCGGCGGACGGACATTCAGGCGCTCCCCCCTCCCCCCTCGGGGGGGAGGGGTCGGGGGTGGGGGCCGCGGGCGAAGGCCCGCGGTGCGACGGTGGACGAAGAGAAGACGCGCGCTCCGCGCGCGCCCCCCAACCCCACCCAAACCCCCCCCGGGGGGGGGGGGGGAGGGAAGGAATTTGAAA
>JASLDZ010000065.1 GCA_030151985.1 Caulobacteraceae bacterium
GCCGAGGAGCCCGCCCCAGTCCTGCACCACCAGCGTGATCCGCCGAAGCTCCAGCCGCTCGACCAGCCGCAGCAGGAGGTTGCGGTGGAAGTGGAAGCTGTAGTCCTCCAGCCGCACGGGCTTGTCCGACCGGCCGAACCCGAGGAAGTCGGGCGCCACGACCCGCGCCCCGCTCTCCAGGAACACGGGGATCATCTTGCGGTAGAGGTAGCACCAGCTCGGCTCCCCATGCAGGCACAGGAAGGTGCGCGCCGCCTCCTTCGGTCCAAGATCCAGGTAGTGGACGCGCAGCCCCTCGTATCCCGGCAGGTCGTCGACGTAGTGCGGAGGAAAGGCGTAGCCGGGGAGCCCCTCGAACCGCGCGTCGGGCGTGCGCAGGGCGTTGATCGCGGGCATGGCGGCCTCCGGCTCCCGTCCAGCTTCAGGCGCTAGGTGAACGCCGTCAAGTCAGGGCCGGCCGAGGGGTCGAGGACCTGGCGGCGGGCCTACAGCCGCCCGGCCGCTCCCAGGCGCTCGACCAGCCAAATCCTCGCCGGCGGCAACGGCCTGTTCAGGGGACCGAAGACGTCGCGGTCGAGGAAGCGGCCGGTGATCTCCAGGCCGGCGCCCACGTCGCCTTCCGACACGCCGCCCTGGCTGCCGAGCAGGAAGGGCGGCAGGGGCAGCAGGCGGTCGCGGTAGGGCTCGCCCGCGCTGCGGCTGACCGCCCGGCCGGAGCGAGGGCTGACCCAGGCGAGGTCGTCGGTGGAGCCGGTGGAGGCGCATCGGGAGAGGTCCAGCCCGAAGCCCAGCTCCTCCAGCAGTCCCGCCTCGAACCGCACGTAGACGGCGGGCCAGACCTCGGGGATGGCGAAGGCGGAGACCAGCGCCTCCAGCGCCAGGAAGGCGCCGGGGTGCGGCTCGCGCTCCGGCAGCCCGCCGGCGGAGACGGCGGCGGCGGCGGCCAGGCCGTTCAGCGCCAGCGGGTCGTCGAACAGGGCGGAAACCCCCTCCCCCACCGGCTCCAGCGTCAAGGAGCCCAGGTTCTCAGAGGTGCGGGCGCGGTAGCCGGCGATCACCCGCGACCCGGGCTGCAGGAAGGGCTTCATCCGCCGCGACGCCCCGCCCGCCACATGTCCGGCGACCCGCCCCCGCTCGGCGGTGAGCAGCTCCACCAGCGCGCCGGTCTCCCCATACGGCCGGGCGGCGAGCACGAAGGCCTCGTCACGCCACTCCATCAGGAAGACGGGCGGGGGCGGCGGAGGGCGCGCCGCACCTAGGCGGCCGCCAGGAAGGTCCTGACCCCCTCGATGTTCCCCGGCGTCACAGCGCGGAAGTCCTTGAGCGGGTCGCGATCGGGCGCCGGCGTCACGCGGTCCAGCACCTGCCGCGCGCCGGCCGCGTCTCCGTGGTCGAGCAGCAGCTTGGCGTGCGCGCACCAGAGCACCGCCTGCGCCGAGGGCGGGAAGCGCTCGACGTGACGACGATGCAGGGCGATGCGCTCTTCACGCGGAATGGCGCCGTCCAGGCTCCACCCGCTCAGGTCCGGCAGTGGGCGCGTGAGGCGGAAGACCGCCGTCGCCCCGTAGACGATGTCGATCAGCTCGAAGTGATCGCTGAACATCTCCATGAAGAGGTGCAGCCACCAGTGGTAATAGTGAATGTGATCCTGTTGGATGACGATTGCACCGTCGATCAAGCGGCTCAGGAACTGCGATACGACGTGGTCGTTCAGCTCCACGCTTTTGGCGATGTCTACAAACGCGATCTCGACCGGCTCTCCCAACCACTGGCGCGTCAGCACATCGCCTTGGTAGGTCTGAAGATACGAGCGGTTCGCTTCGTTCAGGGACAGGTAGTAGGGCAGGAGGTCGGCCGAGCTTCCGTCGTCGGCCACGAACAGGTCGTAGCTGTGGATCCGCCCCGCGCGCGAGGCGGACGACGCCCGGGTGTTGTCGCGCACCCCCTGCGAGAGGCACCAAGTCGTCAGGCCCCAGTAGGGTCCAAGGTCGAGGATTTCGCCCCGCCCGGTCCAACGGTCGCGCGCGACGCCGTAGAGCAGGGCGAGTTCGCCGAACTCCAGCATGCTCAACGCCTGGCGTGGCGCGCCGTCGGGACCCGGCACGCGATAGTCCTTCCAGCCCACCTGCGAGAGCCCGAAGCCGCTCGTGCCGGCCGCCGGATCGAAATGACGGCGCCAGTCGTCGGGGGAGCGCACCCGCATCGGCTCGGCGCGCGGCTGGCGATTGACCAGCCTCGACGCCCATCTCGCAAACCGCATCGACACCGTTCCTAAAGCCGCACCACGCACGCGCCCCACGTCAGGCCGCCGCCCATGGCCTCCATCAGGAGGAGCTGGCCTGGCCGGATGCGGCCGTCCTCCACCGCCTCGAACATGGCCAAGGGGATGGAGGCGGCCGAGGTGTTGGCGTGGCGGGCGACGGTGGAGATCACCTTCGTCTCGTCGATGCCGACGCGGTGGGCGACGCCCTGCAGGATGCGCTGGTTGGCCTGGTGGGGGATGAACCAGTCGACCGCCGCCATCTCGACGCCGGCGCTCGCCACGCAGGCCTCCATCGCCTCGGCGATGTTGACCACGGCGTTCCTGAACACCTGCTGGCCCAGCATGCGCAGGTG
>JASLDZ010000071.1 GCA_030151985.1 Caulobacteraceae bacterium
GGCGGCCGCGGCCGCCTCGGCCTCGCGACGGGCCTGCAGCAGCTCGGACTCCAGCCGCTTCCGGGCGGTGATGTCGCGGGCGATGTCCACGAAGCCGGTGGCGAGGCCCCCCGCGTCGAGGTTCAGCTGCGGGTTGCTCTCGAGCCAGATCCAGGCGCCGTCGCTGCGGCGCAGGCGGTACTCGACCGGCCGGCCCGCCGTCCGCGCGCCGCTGGCGAGGTCGGCGAAGGCCTCGCGCATGCCGGGCAGGTCGTCGGAATGGACCAGCGGCGCGATGGAGCGGCCGACGAAGTCCTCGGCGCAATAGCCGGTGACCGCCGTCACCGCCGGCGACATGTACTGCAGGGCGCCCTGCATGTCGGTCGTGACGATGATGTCGCTCGCGGTGTCGGCGAGCAGGCGGTAGCGCCCTTCGCTCTCCGCTGCCGCCGCCTCGGCCCGTGCAGCGCGTGCGGCCTCGGCTTCCGCCGCGCGACGTCCGCGCAGCTCGCGCGAACGCAGCGCCGCCACGGGGATGCTGCTGAAGAGGGCGGTCACGAGGAACAGCTGCAGCAGGAGCTCGTGGTGCAGGTCGCCCCCCCGCATCAGCACGATCGGCCCGACGCCCCGCACCGTCGCCGCGATCGCCACGACCGAGATGAACAGCACGCCGGCCGCCGCGCCCGCGACGCCCATCTCCAGCGCGACCATCAGGAGCACCGGCGGGATCAGGAACAGGACGGGCGCGGCCGACTGGCTGAAGACCAGTATCGAGCAGCCCGCCAGCGCCGCGAAGGACGCAGGCGCCCGCCAGGTGAGCGAGGTGCGGGTCAGGTGCTCGCGCCAGCGGCTCAGGATCAGCAGGCAGGGGGTGGCCAGGAGCAGGCTCAAGGGGTGTCCGAGCGCCCAGGTGGTCAGCGTCGGCGCCAGCGCGTCTCCCCGGATCGCGCGCAGGAGGCCCGCGGCCACCGGCGCCGCCGCGAGCGTGGAGGCCGAAGCCACCCCGGCCAGCAGCGCGAGGTCCCGCGCCCGGTCCATCCGGACCTCCGCGCCCAGGAGCCGCCGCAGCACCACCGCGCTCGCCAGGTATTCAATGGCGTTGCCGATCGCATAGGCGAAGGCCGCGGCCGGCTGGGTGAACAGGCCGCCGCCGATCGCGAGGTTGGCGGCGAAGCAGGCGCCGACGATGGCGGGCCAGCGGCGCGTGCGGGCGCGCAGCAGGGCGGCGAGCGCTATGGCGTTGGAGACCCATATCGGCGCCACCCGCGCCTCGTCGTGGGGGAGCGACGCGCAGAACGCTCCGCCGACGTAGAAGCCCGCGCCGATCGCCAGGGCCAGAAGGACGGGTCTCGTCGAGAGCCTTTGGAGACGGGGAGCGGCCCCAGCGCGGTTCGCCATGCCGCAGCGTCGCCCACGAACGGCGAATTTCGGATTAATCCCGCGCCCGCCCTCGATCGCCCCAGGCGCCGGTCGAGCGTCAGACCGCCTTCGCCAGCGAGCGGGCGGCGGCGCGTTCGAGCGCGGCGGCGGGGGTCTCGTCGCGGCGCACCTCGGCCGCGCCCACGTCGAAGTCCACGGTGAAGGGGGCCTCGCCCTCCTCGGACTCGAAGGCGGTGCAGGCGATCACCGCGGCGATGCGCTGGGCGGCAGACCGTGCGGCGGCTTCATCGGCGGCGGGCAGGGCGAGGGCGAAGACGTCCGGTCCGAGCCGGGCGGCGGTGTCCTCCGCGCGCACGAGCCGGCCCAGCATGGCGCCGATCTGCGGCGTGGCGCGGTCCAGCGCGCCCGAGCCGCGGAAGCGCCCGAGGTTGGGGCTCGACAGCCGCATCACCGCCACCGCCAGCCGCCGGCGCCGTCCCGCCGCCTGCGCCAGCCGCGACAGGTGGGCGGCGAACAGGTCGCGGGTGAACAGCCCCGTCGCCGCGTCCAGGAGGCCGGAGGCGCGCGCCCGTTCCAGCGTCTCGCGGATGGCGGTCTCGCGGCGGTGCGTGCGGGCCAGCGCCACGACGCGCGCGGCGGTCTCGGCTTCCGGCGTGCCGGCGGCGGCGACGTCGGACAGGCCGCGCCCGAACGCCTCCGCCAGCGCCACGTCCGCCCCCTCGCGAAGGTAGAGCAGGGTTGGGATGTGGTAGAGGCGGGTGTTGCGCCGCATGCCGCCCGCGATCGACAGCGCCTCGGCGTGCGTCTCGCCGGCCCACAGCACCACCGCGTCGAACCGGCTTTCGTGCAGGTAGTCGAAGGCGGTGTAGGCGCTGAAGGCGGCCACCACCTCCGCGCCCTGCTCCGACAGGGCGTGGCGCAGCGCCAGGAACTTGGGCGCGGGCTCCCCCACGGTCAGCACCCGCACGGGCCGCGCGTCGGGGGAGGGCGCGGGCAGGGTGCGGCCGTGGGCGGCGAAGGTCTCGGCGCGGAGCGCGACCTCCTCCTCCGCCACCGCCGCCCGCAGCAGGCTCTCCAGCCGCATCGCCGTCTGCTGCGGGTGGAGCGGCGGCGACAGCGCGAGGTCGAAGCCCAGCGCCTCCAGCGCCGCCTCGGGCTTGCCGATCGCCAGGATCGGCAGCCGCCGGGCGGGGTCGATCGCGCGTAGCCGCGGCGGCAGCGCCAGGAGGTCGGGGTCGAGGTCGGCCAGGTCGACGAGCACCGCGTCGAACGGCTGGCGCGCGATCGCCACGATGGCCGAGGGCGCGGAGCGCACGGTCAGCGTACGCCAGCCGCGCGAGTCCAGCCCCTCGGCCAGCCCGCCCAGCCGCGCGTCGACGGGAGCCGCGAGCAGGACGCGGGGGGTCGTCGGGTCGAACGCCTGCATGATCCCCGCCTGACTACGCTCCGACCCTAGCAAGCGGGGGCCGGAGTCGGAACCGGCCTCGTGCGGCGGGCGCGAAAGGCGTGTTATGCGGACGGGCGCGCGCCGCGCCGGGGAGATCGTCGATGCCGCAGGGACCGCTCGCGGGGCTGAAGGTGCTGGAGTTCGCGGGCATCGGGCCGGGGCCGTTCGCCTGCATGCTGCTCGCCGACCTGGGCGCCGACGTGGTGCGCGTGGACCGAACGGGCGGCGCGGGCCGCCTCCCGAAGGACGTCATGGTGCGCGGCCGTCGCTCCGTGTCGCTCGACCTGAAGCAGCCCGCCGCCATCGCCGCCTGCCTCGACCTGGTCGCCGCCGCCGACGTGCTGGTCGAGGGCTTCCGACCCGGCGTGATGGAGCGGCTGGGGCTGGGGCCGGAGCCCGCGCTCGCCCGCAATCCGAAGCTGGTCTACGGCCGCATGACGGGCTGGGGCCAGGCGGGGCCGCTGTCGCCCACCGCCGGCCACGACATCGACTACCTCGCCGTTTCCGGCGCGCTCGGCGCCATCGGGCTGGAGGACAAGCCGATCCCGCCGCTCAACCTCGTCGCCGATTTCGGCGGCGGGGCGATGTACCTGGTCATGGGCGTGCTCGCCGCGGTGCTGCACGTGAAGGCGGGCGGCGAGGGGCAGGTGGTCGACGCGGCGATGACCGACGGCGCGGCCTCGCTGACCACCATGTCCCACGGCATGCGGGCGGCCGGGATGTGGTCGGACCGGCGGGCCTCGAACCTGCTCGACGGGGGCGCGCCCTTCTACGACACCTACCGCTGCAAGGACGGCGGCTGGATCGCGGTGGGCTGCATCGAGCCGCAGTTCTACGCCGCCTTCCTGCAGGGCCTGGGGATCGATCCCGCGAGCCTGCCGCACCAGATGGACATGTCGCAGTGGCCGGCCACCAAGGCGCGCTTCGCCGAGGTGATCGCCACCCGCACGCGCGAGGAGTGGGAGGCGGCGTTCGCCGGCGCCGACGCCTGCGTCGCGCCGATCCTGTCTCTGGGCGAGGCGCCCGCGCATCCGCACAACGTCGCGCGCGAGGCCTTCATCGAGCTTGACGGGGTGGTCCAGCCCGCGCCCGCGCCGCGCTTCTCGAAGACGCCGGGCGCGGTCCGCTGGGGCGTTCCCCTTCCCGGCGCGCACACCGATGAGGTGCTGCGCGACTGGGGCGTGGCGACGCAGACGCTGGGCGCGCTCTCGCCCGCGCCCGAGCCGACCCCGGGCTGAGCTCCGCGTCCGCCGTGGCCGACGAGCCCCGTCCCCGCCGCGTCACCGCCCCGCCGAGCGAACTCGGCGTGCGCGCGAGCTGGCGCGTGGTGCGGCGCGCGCTCGGGCGGCTGTGGGGCCGCGACGTGATGCTCTACACCGGCGGCGTCAGCTTCTTCGCGCTGCTCGCCTTCTTCCCGGCGCTGACCATCCTGGTGGGCCTGTACGGCGCCTTCTCGACGCCCGAGCTCGCCGCGCGGCAGGCGGCGGGGCTGGCGTTCCTTCTGCCGTACGATGCGCAGGCGCTGTTCACCGACGAGCTGATGCGGCTCTCGACCACGTCCAAGGGCGCGATCTCGCTGCAGAACGGCTTCGCGCTGGTGGTCGGCCTCTACGCCGCGCACCGGGGGTTCAAGGCGCTGCTGGCGGGGCTCTCCTTCATCCACGAGGAGGACAAGCCGCACGGCTTCGTGCGCTTCAACCTCATGGCGGCCGTGGTCGCGGTGGCGGCCTTCGCGCTGGTGGCGTTCCTGTCCTTCGCGGTGATCGTGGTGCGGATCGCCACGACCATGCTGAACCTGCCGCCGCTGGGCGCGTCGCTCTTCTCCAACGAGTGGACCTGGGCGGCGGGAGGCCTGACCATCGGGCTGACCTTCCTCTACCGCTACGCCATGTCGAGCGACCCGGTCGGCTGGCGCGCCTCGGCGATCGCGGGGGCGGCGGCCGCCTTCCTGTCGCTGGCGGCGTCGCTGGCGTCGGCGGTCTACGTGGGCCAGATCGCCCACCTGGGCGCCACCTACGGCTCCATTGGCGCGGTGGTGGTGTTCCTGGTCTGGCTGTCGTGGAACGTGAACGCGGTGTTCCTGGGCGGCGCGCTGGCGACCGAGACGGAGATCGCGCTCAAGGCGCTCGACCTGGAGTGGACGGTGCGGGACGGCGCACCACGAACCGCGTCGCCGCCCCGTCCGTCGACGCCTCCAGCACCTCCAGCCCGTTAGTCCGCGCGAAGTGGGGGATGTCGATCCGCGCCAGCGGGTCGTCGGCCAGCACCGCGACGGTCGCCTCGCCGGGGGCGGCGGTCTCCAAGGCGCGGCGCAGGCGCAGCGTGGGGACAGGGCAGCGGTGGCCGCGGGCGTCGACCTCGATCACCTTGCCGTTCTAAGCATCCTCCTTCCTCTCGTCTCCCCCGGACTTGATCCGGGGCCGGGCGTGGTGCGCCTCGACCGCTGACGCGGTCGTCAGACCGTGCGGCACCGACCGCTCGACCCCCGGGTCAAGCCCGGGGGAGACGGGAGGAAAGCGTAGAGGGCGGGGGGTACGGGGGAGCGGCCTGAACGATTCGCTGAGGACTCGCGTTGGCTCCGCGAACCTCCACGGAGCCTCGCCATGCCCGCCCGCCCCACCTGGCAGGGCCATCTGCGCCTCAGCCTCGTCACCTGCCCGGTGGCGCTCTACACCGCGACCAGCCGCGCGGGCGACGTCTCGTTCAACCTGATCAACCCCAAGACCAACAACCGCATCCGCATGGTCACCACCGACCCGGACACCGGGCCGATCGAACGCTCCAGCCTCGTCAAGGGCTACGAGGTCGAGAAGAACCGCTACGTCATCCTGACCGAGGACGAGATCCAGTCGGTGCGGCTGGAATCCACCCGCATCATCGACATCGACCGCTTCGTCGACGCCGACGAGATCGACCGCCTGTACTGGAACGACCCCTACTACCTCGTCCCCTCCAGCGACATCGCCGCCGAGGCGTTCGGCGTGATCCGCGAGGCGATGGCGAAGACCAACAAGATCGCGCTCGGCCGCGTCGTGCTCCACACCCGCGAGCGCCTGCTGGCGCTGGAGCCCCGCGACAAGGGGATTGTCGCCTGGTCTCTGCGCACCAGGGGCGAGGTGCGCGCCGCGGGCGAGTATTTCGACGACATCCCCGAGGTGAAGGTCGACAAGGGCATGCTCGACATCGCCGAGAAGATCATCGCCCAGCAGGAGGGCGACTTCGACCCCTCCACCTTCAACGACCGCTACGAGGACGCTCTGAAGGCGCTGATCGCGGCCAAGGAGAAGGGGCAGAAGCCCGTCACCGCCGAGAAGCCGCAGGACACCAAGGTCAGCGACCTGATGGAAGCGCTCCGCGCCAGCCTCCAGCGCGGCGCCGCGCCGTCGCCTCCGCGCAAGGCCGCGCCCCGCAAGGCGGCGGCGGAGCGCAAGCCCGCCAGACGGCCTGCGGGGCGGCGCAAGGCGGGGTGAGCCCGCCTGCTTGTCGGAAGGCGGCGGCGGGCGTATGTAGTGAGAATGACTACCTTCTCGGAACCCGTTTCGGCCGCTGACGCGAACCGCAACTTTTCCAAGCTGCTCAAAGGCGTACGGCAGGGGAGGTCCTACGTCGTCACCTCGCACGGCGAGCCTGTGGCGAAGCTGACGCCGATCGACGACGGAGCCCCCGTGTCGCAGGAGCGGATCGCGGCGCGGCGCAGGCACCTCGAGGAGCTGAGCGCCCGTGCCGCGGCCAACGCGCCTAAGACGAGCCGCGACGAACTCTATGCGCAGATGCTGGCCGAGCCTTTCCGGCCTTGAGGATCGCGCTCGACACGAACATCCTGGCCTACGCGGAGGCCGTGAACGGCGAGGCGGATCAGCGAAGGGCGCGGCGGGTCATCGAGGATCGCCTCTCGGATGAGCTGTTCGTGCCTGTGCAGGTTCTGCTGGAACTTGCCAATGTGCTCCGACACAAGACCGGCAGCCCGTCCCTCGAGGTCGCCGCCAGGGTGAAGCGGTGGGCGGACAACTACGAGGTGATCGGGAGCGACACTGCCGTCGTCGAGGCTGCGCTTGAGCTGGTTTCGGCGCACCAGATCGGCTGGTGGGACGCGGTCGTGCTCGCCTCGG
Source organism: Caulobacteraceae bacterium (assembly GCA_030151985.1). GTDB lineage: Bacteria > Pseudomonadota > Alphaproteobacteria > Caulobacterales > Caulobacteraceae > JASLDZ01. The sequence continues at coordinate 6,916 of JASLDZ010000071.1, forward strand.
CCGCCACGGCGCAGTGTCGTCTTCTGCTGACCGAAGACATGCAGGACGGCTTCAGCTGGCGCGGCGTGATCGTGCGCAATCCGTTCGCCGCCTGAAGGGGCGTCAGGTTTCCGGGTCGGCCTCGAAGGCGCAGTAGCCCCGCTCCACCAGCCGGCGCGCCGCTTCGTAGGCCTCGCCCAGCTCGTTGAACGCCGCGTGCAGGGCGGCGAGGCGAGCGATCGCCTCGCCGTCGGGCGAGGGGCCGGCCGCCAACGCCGCCTTCACCCAGGCGCCGCGCGCCTGGGCGACCGCCAACGCCAGCTTCTGGAAGTCGGAGGGCCGGAGCTTGCCGATCGTGGCGCCGATCACCTCCCGGTTGGCGGCGAAGGCGGTGTAGTCGATCCGCTCGAGCTGCCCGCGCAGTCGTCGCTCGGCCATGGGGTCGAGGTCCTGCGGCTCGAAGTGGTCCGGCCCGATCCGCCGGTACTGGGTGGCCATCACGCTCACGGCGCGTGTCTCCCGTTGAGGTCGATCGGCAAGGTAGGGCGGCCCGGCTTAAGGCGCGCTTACCGTAGGCGCGAGAAACCCCGTGGATAAGGGCTTGGCTTATCCCCGCCGCTCGCCTATCTAGCGCGCTCCACACAATCCGATTCGCGTCGGCGCGCACGCGGCTGCAAGCGCGCACGAGCCCCGAGGCTGGGTCCACCGCCCTGGACCTTAGCGAAGGGGCGCTTCCCCGTGGACGGGAGGCGGACGAACAGCGTGCGACGGGGCCGAACGGTTCCGTCGAGGGCGGACGCTCCACTGAGACATGCCGCGCGCACTCGCCTGCGCGCAAAGGAGCCCCATGGCCGACGACGCCTCGCACCCGATCGTTTCCGCCAACGTCGCGGTCCCCGCCTCGGGACCGAAGGTCCAGGACATCACGTCCTTCACCGGCAAGAAGCGCATCAGGAAGACCTTCGGGCACATCCCCGAGGCGATCCAGATGCCCAACCTGATCGAGGTGCAGCGCTCGTCCTACGAGCAGTTCCTGAAGCGCGACGTGCGCCCGGAGGACCGCGGCGACGAGGGGCTGGAGGCGGTGTTCAAGTCCGTCTTCCCGATCAAGGACTTCAACGAGCGCAGCCTGCTCGAATACGTGTCCTATGAGTTCGAGGACCCGAAGTTCGACGTCGAGGAGTGCATCCAGCGCGACATCACCTATGCGGCGCCGCTGAAGGTGAAGCTGCGGTTGATCGTGTTCGAGAACGACGAGGACACCGGCGCCCGCTCCGTCAAGGACATCAAGGAGCAGGACGTCTACATGGGCGACATCCCGCTGATGACGGAGAAGGGCACCTTCATCGTCAACGGCACCGAGCGGGTGATCGTCAGCCAGATGCACCGCTCGCCGGGCGTCTTCTTCGACCACGACAAGGGCAAGACGCACGCCTCGGGCAAGCTGCTCTTCGCGGCCCGCGTGATCCCCTACCGCGGCAGCTGGCTCGACTTCGAGTTCGACGCCAAGGACATCGTCTACGTCCGCATCGACCGGCGCCGGAAGCTGCCGGCCACGACCTTCCTCTATGCGCTGGGCATGGACGGCGAGGAGATCCTGTCGACCTTCTACAAGTCCACGCCCTTCGAGAAGAAGGAAGGCGGCTGGGCGACCGAATACAAGGTCGAGAACTGGCGCGGCGTGAAGCCGGACTTCGCGCTCGTCAACGCCGAGACGGGCGAGGAGGTCGCGGCCGCGGGCGAGAAGATCAGCGCGCGCAACGCCAAGAAGCTGGCGGACGCCGGCCTGAAGACGCTGCTGGTCTCTCCCGAGGCGCTGGTCGGCCGCTTCCTGGCCAAGGACCTCGTCAACCCCGAGACCGGCGAGATCTACGCCGAGGCCGGCGACGAGCTGGACGCCACCAACATCGAGGCGCTGGAAGGCTTGGGCTTCACCGAACTCGACGTGCTGGACATCGACCACGTCAACGTCGGCGCCTACATGCGCAACACGCTGCGGGTGGACAAGAACAGCCTCCGCGAGGACGCGCTGTTCGACATCTACCGCGTCATGCGCCCCGGCGAGCCGCCGACGGTGGAAGCCGCCGAGACCATGTTCCGGGGCCTCTTCTTCGACTCCGAGCGCTACGACCTCTCGGCCGTGGGTCGGGTGAAGATGAACCTGCGCCTGGAGCTGGACGCCGACGACGAGATGCGCGTGCTCCGCAAGGAGGACGTGCTGGCGGTGCTGAAGACGCTGGTGGGCCTGCGCGACGGCCGCGGCGAGATCGACGACATCGACAACCTCGGCAATCGCCGGGTGCGCTCGGTCGGCGAGCTCTTGGAGAACCAGTACCGCGTCGGCCTGCTGCGTATGGAGCGGGCGATCAAGGAGCGCATGTCCTCGGTCGACATCGACAC
>JASLDZ010000099.1 GCA_030151985.1 Caulobacteraceae bacterium
GGCCAGCGAGCGCAGGAGCTTGACGTACTCTGCGTGGCTCCAGGCGAGCGGCGTGGCGCTGCCGGTGCCCTGGCCGGGGGGCTCGGTCCCGCCGCTGGCGCCGACGCCGTCGTAGACCTGCTCGGGGATCATCAGGCCGGCGTTGGCGAACAGCTCCATCCCCTGGGCGTAGGTGTCGCGGATGCGCGTGCGGTCGGCGTCGGACAACGGGCCGTTCAGCGTCGCGCGGGCGATCTCATAGGCGCCCCGTTCGCCGGTGAAGATCGGCCACACCCGGCCGCGCTGGTCGGGGCTGTCGGTCCCGCCCGCATGCACCGCGCCGAAGCCCCCGCCGGTCCTGTCGTCCTCGCCGTAGCCGTCGTCGCCGTAGCGCCTCCAGCCGGGATAGACGCCCGGCGCGCCGGGAAAGCGGAAGTCGTAGCGCACGCGCAGGTCGGTCGGCAGCGTCTGATCGTCCAGCTTGGGCAGGCTGGCGAGGATCGACGGCGCGTCCGCCCGCCGCACGCCGTAGCGCACCAGCTCCAGGAAGCCGGCGTCCAGGTAGTCCTGCTGCGGCCGCGCGGCCTTGCCGTTCTTGGCCAGGAGCGGGGCGGAACCGTCGGGGTGGCCGTCCGGCGACAGGCGCATGAAGTAGCGGCCGTCGCCCCAACGGCCCCTGGTGGTGAACATCAGAGGTTCGACCTTGGCCGACATGGCGTCGGCGGCGGCGCGGTAGCGGGCGGCGCCCGCCGTATCGCCCGCGCCCTGCGCGATGTCGCCGGCCGCCACCAGGCCCGCGATCTCGGCGGCGGTGGTGGAGGGGGAGTAGCCGGGCTGCTCCTCCCACCGCTCCATCGGGGACCAGGGCGGAACGATGTCCGCGCTCTGCCCCATGGAATCGACGTGGCCTCCCGTGACCAGGAAGTCCGCCGCCGGCTTCAGCGAGGCGGCGTAGAGCGCCTTGATGTGCGCGTCCGAGACCAGCCCCATGCGCCACAGCCGGTCGCCCAGCATGATCGGCATGGCCGTCTGGTCCATCTGCACGCCCTTCCACTCGGGCGCGCCGTCGACGTGGGTCTTCTGCAGGAACCAGCCCGTGGCGCCGCGATTGCCCGGCGTGCCCGGCAGCACCTGCACCGTGCGCAGGTAGTCGAGCGCCTGCACCGGCGTCCGCGTGTCGCCCATGGCGAGCAGCGCGGAGGCGACTTGGTAGAAGTCCCGCGGCCACACCGCCTTGTAGCCGGTGGTCGCCACGTCGGCGGGCACGTCCGTTCCCCACGGGCTGGAGAGCGAGGCGATCAGCGCGCCGGGGTGCGTCTTGTCCTCCTGCGCCTTCAGCACCATCGCGCTGGCGTAGAGCAGCCGGCCGCCGTCGCCTGAAGCGGCCGCCAGGCGCGGCAGCTGAGGCAGTCCGGCGAGGTAGGCCTTCCACCCCGCCTCGTAGTCGGCCCGCACCTTGGCGTAGCCGCGTCCGAGGGCGGCGCGCGCCGCGCCGGTGGCGGCGGCGTCGGTCGCGCCGAAGCCCAGCACCACGTCGTAGGTGCGCGTCGCTCCCGCCGGGACGGCCGCGAGCTCGGCGGTGAGCGCGACATTGCCCGGCGTGGGGCCGCTGGTGTCGTAGGCCTTCAGCGCCCCGCCCGCCTTGAGCTGGGTCTCGCCGTCCGAGGCGCCCACGAAGCCGACCGACGCCTTGGCGAACGGCCGGTCGGCGGCCATCGTGAGGTGGACGTCGCCCTCCCAGGCCTTCAGCGCGACGGGGGAGGCGCTGGCGCGGTCGCCCGGGCCGGTGCCGGCCATCTGCGGGTCGGCCAGGAGGTAGGGCGTCAGCGCGCCTGCCTTCGAGCGCACGATCACCCGCATGAACACCGCGTCGCCGGCGGGATCGGCGAAGACGTGCTTCTCGATCTGGAAACGGCCGCGCCGGTCGGTGTTGACGATGCGGTAGGCCAGGGCGGCCGGCCGCCCGCGCGCGTCGGTGGCCAGGTAGTCGATCCGAGTCTCGACGTCCGCGTCCTCGAACGCGGTGAACCCCTCGCCCCGAACCGCCACCTGCAGCTCGCGCAGCTGCGCCTGGTGGATCAGGCCGAACATGGTCTCGGTCAGGACGCCCCTGGCCAGCGAGAACCATACCCGTGAGCGGGCGCGGTTCGGCCCGTACGGCGCATAGGCCGTGCCGATCCCCGTCTTGCCCGCATAGGCCCAGGCGCCGACCGCGCCTGGCGCGCCCGGCGCGGTTTCGCAGAGAGCGGGCGTCGCTGAAGCGACCAGCGCGGCCGATGCGCACGCCAACACGCCGGATCGAATGTTCACGGACGTCACCTCCCCCGCCGCGACCTCTTCCGGCTCGCCCGCGGGCTTCCGGTTTACACTGGGACGCTACATTTTCAACATCTTGCAATGGCGACCGCCGTCAATCGAGGCGAAGACGGCCCACTCCTGGACGCCGCGACGCCCTCCGGCCGGCTACGTCACGCCTCGCAGGTGCAATTTCTGGTAGCGCTGTCAGCCTTGCCTCCCGCATCGACCGCCCGAGGCAGGCGAAAGTGTGACGGCGGCGCAACGATCGGCCAAGAAATGCACAGGACGCGGACGAGCTTATTTTCATTTCCTTCCACCGCGGTAAGCTCTCTTAATCGACGCCCGAGGGCCGCCTAGAGCCCGAGGCCGGGAGGACACGCGATGCCGACCCTTTCCCCTCGTCCCAGCGCCGCCCTGCGCCTGTTCGCCGGCGCGAGCCTCGCCGCCCTGGCCGTCGCCGGCGCCGCCCACGCGGGCGAGGCGGACGGAGCGTTCGCCGCGCCCCAGGCGACCGCGCAGACCACCAACGGCCCGTCCACCAACGTGCCCACCACCCAGGTGCCGAGCTCGGGCTCGCCGACCACCGAGACGCAGCAGAAGGCCGACACCGTCCCGGTCGCGGGGCCCGAGGCGGGCTCGGTGTCCGAGGTCGTGGTGACGGGCTTCCGCTCCTCGCTGCGCAACGCGATCGCCCAGAAGCGCACCTCCGACCAGATCGTGGAGAGCATCTCGGCCGAGGACATCGGCAAGCTCCCCGACAACTCCATCGCCGAGTCGATCGCGCGCCTGCCTGGTGTCACCGCCCAGCGCGTCGATGGTCGGGACTCGCAGATTTCGATCCGTGGGCTGGCCCCCGACTTCTCGACCACCCTGCTGAACGGGCGCGAGCAGGTCTCCACCGGCGACAACCGCTCCGCGGAGTTCGACCAGTACCCGTCGGAACTGATCCAGGGCGTGGTCGTCTACAAGACGCCTGAGGCCGGCCTCGTCGGCCAGGGCCTCGCCGGCACCGTCGACCTGCGCACCATCCGACCGCTGGACTACAAGAAGCGGATCCTGAGCTTCAACGCGCGCGGCGAGATCGACACCCTGGGGAGCCGCGACGACAACGGCTACCGCATCAGCGGCACCTACGTAGACCAGTTCGCCAACGACACGATCGGCGTCTCGGTCGGGGTGGCGCGCGAGGAGAGCCCCAACGTCTCCAACCGCTGGAGGGACTACGGCTTCACGACCAGCCCGGTGAGCGGGGCCCTCTTGGTGCCGGGCGGCATAGTCTCCGAATCGTTCTCTGGCTCGCTGCAGCGCACGGGCGTGACCGCCACCGTGCAGTATCGCCCGAACAGCAAGTTCTCATCGACGTTTGACGTCTACTACTCGGATTACTTCAACTCCCAGGATTATCACGGCCTAGAACAAGGCCTGCAATACGGCGGCAGCCCGCCCTCGTCGACCGGAAAGCCCGGCCCGACGCTAGAAGGCGGCTACACCAGCGACGGCAAGTTCGTGACCTCAGGTGTCTATGACAACATCTACTCGGTCCAGCGAAACGACCTGAACAGCCGCCAAGCGAACCTGCTCTCAGCGGGATGGAACGGCGTCTACGAGGACGGTCCCTGGAAGTTCATCGGCGACATCAGCTATTCGGGCGTTCGCCGTCGCGACCACATCCTGGAAACCTATTCGGGCACCGGACGCAACTTCTCCGGCACCCCAGACAAGGTCGGCTTCACCGTTGATCCTGACGGCATCGTCAGCCTCACGGACAACCTGAATCACGGCGACCCCAGTCTCATCAAGCTGACGAGCCCCCAGGGGTGGGGCAGCGACGTGGTTCCCGGCGGCCAGGACGGCTACCTGAACAGCCCGCTGATCCGTGATCAGCTTGAGGCTTTCCGGGCCAGCGCGATCTATTCGGCCAACCGCTTCGGCATCAAGTCGATCGAGGTGGGCGGCAATTACACCCGCCACTTCAAGTCCTTCACGCCCGACCAGTACTTCCTGGGGCTGGACGCCAATCTGGTCGACCCGACCCACACGACCAGCGTGCCCTTCCCTGCAAGCGTGCTGAACGACCCGGCTTCGCTAAGCTTCATCGGCCTGGGGGACGTGGTGAGCGCGGACCCCACGGCGCTTCTGAACAGCGGCGTCTACAGCTTCCTGCGCAACCCCAACGCCGACGTGGCGTCCTCCGCGTGGAAGGTGAACGAGGATGTCGGCCTGTTCTGGCTGAAGGCCAACATCGACACGCCCGTGCCCTACGGCGACCTGACCGGCAATGTCGGCCTTCAGGTGGTCTATACCGATCAAAGTTCGTCGGGCATCTCGGCGTCGGGCGCGCCGATCGCGGTGAGCACGGCGGTCAGCGGCGGCGATACCTATACGGAACCGTTGCCGAGCGTGAACCTGAACTATCGGATCGAGACGGGCGACGTGGTGCGCTTCGGCTTGGCCCGCACCCTGGCTCGCGCGCGCCTCGACCAGATGCGAGCGGCGCTGAACTATGGCTATGACTCCAGCAAGGCGGCCCAAAGCTCCTTGGCCAACTCGCCATTCAGCGGCAGCGGCGGCAACCCTGAGCTGCATCCCTGGATCGCAGATTCGGCCGACCTGTCTTACGAGCACTACTTCGGGAAGGACGCGTATGTGTCGGTCGCGGCCTACTACAAGTACCTCGAGACCTACATCTACAACCAAAGCCTGCTGTACGACTTCACCAACTACGCCGTGCCTCCGGGCACAACGCCGGTGCTTCGCCAAGGCTTCGTAACGCTGCCCGCCAACGGCACCGGCGGAAACCTCTATGGCCTGGAAGTCACGGCTGTGACGCCGCTGACGACCTTGACCGGTTTCGTCGACCGCAATGGGGCCTGGAGCGGCTGGCTCGATGGCTTCGGCCTTTCGGGCAGCGTCTCCTGGACCGAGAGCACCGTGAACCCCGGCGGCCCGGACAACCCTCCCGGCCCTCTGCCCGGCCTGTCCAAGTGGGTGGGCAACGGCACCGCCTACTACGAGAAGAACGGGTTCTCCGCCCGCGTCAGCGTGCGCTACCGTTCGAAGTTCCTGGGCGAGGTCAACGGCTTCGGCGACGCGCGGACCTTCAACGAGGGCAAGGAGGAGACGATCGTCGATGCGCAGGTTGGCTACGAGTGGAAGGACGGTCCGCTCAAGGGGCTCGGCGTTCTGCTGCAGGGCAACAACCTGACCAACGACCCCTTCATCACTTACGAGAACGGCGACCCTCGCCGCATCCTCGGCTACCAGGAGTACGGCCAGCGGATCCTGTTCGGGATCAGCTACAAGTACTGAGGCGGAACGCCGCTCCGCCTTCGTGTTCCGCGCCCGCCGGTCTAAGGATCGGCGGGCGCTTTCGTTTCCGGACCCCCGCATGGACAGCCAGGCCTTCAGGCGCATCGTGATCGTCGGCGGCGGCTCGGCCGGCTGGATGGCGGCCGCGGCCTGCGCGCGCTTCCTGGAGCGCGGCTATTCCGTGCGGCTGGTCGAGTCCGACGAGATCGGCACCGTCGGCGTGGGCGAGGCCACCATCCCGCAGATCCGCCTGTTCCTGTCGGGGCTGGGCATCGACGAAGACGCCTTCCTCAAGAGCGTCGGAGGCACCTTCAAGCTGGGCATCCGCTTCGACGGCTGGACGCGGCCGGGCGAGGGCTATGTCCACACCTTCCAGCAGCCCGGCGTGTCGCTGGGCCTGCTCACCTTCCACCCCTACTGGCTGCGGGCGAAGGCGCTGGGGTTCGCCGCGCCGCTGGACGCCTACTCGCTCCCCGCCGAGGCGGTCGCGCGCGACCGCTTCACCCGCGGCCCCTCCTCCGCCCAGAGCCGGCTGCCGGCGCTGGCCTACGCCTTCCACATCGACGCGACGCTGCTCGCCCGGTCGCTGCGCGCCTACGCCGAGGCGCGGGGCGTCGTCCGCACCGAAGGGCGGATCGCGCGGGTGAACCTGCGGGCGCAGGACGGCTTCGTCGACAGCCTGACGCTGGCGAGCGGCGAGACGGACGAGGGCGACCACTTCCTCGACAGTTCGGGCTTCCGGGGGCTGGTGATCGGCGAGGGGGGGCTGGGCGTCCCCTACGAGGACTGGACGCGGTTCCAGCCCTGCGACCGCGCGCTGGCCGTGCCCTCGGCCTCCACCGAACCGCTGACGCCGCTGACCCGCGCCACCGCCTCCTCCGCCGGCTGGCGCTG
>JASLDZ010000122.1 GCA_030151985.1 Caulobacteraceae bacterium
CGGCTCGTCACCTGGTTGTCGAGGTCGACGTAGAGGCTGCCCGCGTCGCGGCTCACGTCCAGCACGTTGGAGGGCTGGAGGCCGCCGAAGCCCTGCGCGCCCGCCCCCGCCGCCGCCGTGCCGCCCGTGCCGAACACGTAGGAGCCGGGCTCGCCCGCCTCGATGGTGTAGCCCTCGCGCCGGTACTCCGCCCCGAACGCCAGGGTCGAGGGCTTGGCGAAGCGCAGGGTGGCAAAGTCCAGCGGCCGGGTGACGTCGACCTGCGCGGTCAGCTGGTCGTACTCCAGCGCGCCCGCGTCGAAGCGGGTGGGGCTGGAGGGGCCGAGCGAGGCGTTCAGCGTGTCGGCCGTGTGGAAGTGCACGCGGTTGTCGCCGTAGGTGACGTTGGCGTTGACGGCGAAGCCCGCGACCTGCCCCTTCACCCCGCCCGAGACGGTGTAGTCGTCGAGGTCGGTCTGGATCAGCGGCAGGAAGCCGTTGGGGTAGATCGCGGCGATGTTGTTGGCGTTGGTGGCCAGCCGCGGGAAGGCCGCGCTCTCGCCCTGCCGGTTCTGATAGCCGGCGTAGCCGTAGGCCTCCCATCCGTCCGCCAGCGGCAGGCCGGCGTTGGCGTAGAAGGTCTTGCTCTCCACCTCCGGGTCGCCGTAGCGGCCGGTGACGGTGCGTCCGCCGGGCACGCGCGGGTCGAAGTCGGCGCGGTTGGTTGGGTTACGGTAGCTGTACTCGCCGCTGAGCGTCAGGAAGCCGTCGCGGCCCAGCGGCAGCCCCTGCCAGCCGGACACGTCGTACGTCGGCCCGTCCTCCCGGTGGTGGTACCCGTAGGCGCCCAGATAGCTCGTGTTGTAGCTGCCGCTCTCGGCCGACAGCTCGCCGCCCGAGCGGGCCTTGCGCAGGATCAGGTTGACCACGCCCGCGATCGCGTCTGACCCGTACTGGGCGGCGGCGCCCTCGCGCAACACCTCCACCCGCTCCAGCGCCGTGGTGGGGATGGTGTTCAGGTCGGGCGCGGCCGAGCCCCGGCCGATCGAGCCGTTGATGTTGACCAGCGCCGACTGGTGCAGCCGCACGCCGTTCAGCAGCACCAGCGTCTGGTCCGGCGAGAGGCCGCGCAGCGTCGCCGGCCGCACCGCGTCGGTGCCGTCCACCAGCGAGGGGCGCGGGAAGTCGATGGAGGGCGCGAGGTTGGCCAGCGCCTGCGCCAGCTCGGGCGTGCCCTGCTGCTGCAGCGCCTGGGAGGTGACCACGTCCACCGGCGCCACGGTGTCGAGGCGGGAGCGGGCCACGCGCGTGCCGGTGACCACAACCTCTTCCACGGCCGTGTCCGGGCCGGGCGCGCCGGCGGCTGGCTGGGCGGCGGCCGGCGTGGGCGCTCCGCCGGAGGCGGGCGCGGCGGGCGGAGCCTCCTGGGCGTAGGCGGGAAGGGCGATGCAGAGGGCGCCGGTCGAGGCGGCGGCGAGCAGGACGTGGCGAAGCATGACTGGACCCCGGATGCGGGGGTCGGCGCGGCGGCCGCCCCTCTTGTTACAGGGCATCCTTCATGGCGGCCGAAAGCTTTCACAAACGCGTAAATGTCGACCGCTTGTCGGGAAATCTGCAAGACGAAGGGCGGCGGGATCGCTCCCGCCGCCCTTCGACGACCTCGTGATGGAGGCGGCCGCTCAGTACTCGGCGTCGCGCTCCGCCGAGCCCGCGCCGCCTTCGAGCATGTCCTGCGCGGTCGAGGCGGCCGCGGTGCGGTCGTCCTCGAACTGGCTGGCGATCACGTCCTCGCCGCGCGCCTGGCGCTCGGCTTCGTCCTGGCTGCGGGCGATGTTGACGTGGATCGTCACCGTCACCTCGGCGTGGAGCTGCACCTTCACATCGTGCACGCCCAGCGTCTTCAGCGGCTTGTCGAGCACGATCATGCTGCGGTCGACGCGGCCCTGGTCCTGCTGCACCACCTCGGCCACGTCGCGGCCGGTGACCGAGCCGTAGAGCTGGCCCGTCTCGCCCGCCTGGCGGATCATGACGTAGCTGGCGTCGTTCAGCTTGTCCGCGATGCGCTCGGCGGCGGCGCGGTTGTCGGCGTTGCGCGCCTCGATCTGCGCCCGCTGGCCTTCGAAGACCTTCAGGTTCAGGGCGGTGGCGCGCAGGGCCTTGGAGCGGGGCAGGAGGAAGTTGCGGGCGAACCCGTCCTTCACCGTGACCACGTCGCCGATGGCGCCCAGGTTCTGGACGCGCTCGAGAAGTACGACCTTCATCGGTTCTGCTCCCTCACTTCACGACGTAGGGGAGGAGCGCCAGGAAGCGGGCGCGCTTGATAGCCTTGGCCAGTTCGCGCTGCTTGATCTGGCTCACCGCGGTGATGCGCGACGGCACGATCTTGCCGCGCTCGCTGATGTAGCGCTGCAGGAGCTTGACGTCCTTGTAGTCGATCTTCGGCGCGTTGGCGCCCGAGAACGGGCACACCTTGCGGCGGCGGAAGAACGGGCGGCGGCCCTGACCCCCGCCGGCGGGAGCGCCGGGTACGGGGGCGGCTGCGGTGTCGGGAGACACGTCGGTCATGGTCGGCGCGCTCCTTACGCTTGCGCTTCTTCGGCGCGGGGCTCGCGCGGTTCACGGGGGGGGCGGTCCTCGCGGGGGCCGCGGTCGTCGCGGTCGCCACGCTCCGAGCGCTCGCGGTCGCGCCGCGCCAGCACGGGCGAGAGCTCGAGGTCGATCTCGTCGACCTTCACCGTCAGGTAGCGCAGCACGTCCTCGTTGAGCGACAGCTGGCGCTCCATCTCCTTCAGCGCGTCCGACGGGGTGTCGAGCGCCAGGAGCGAGTAGTGGCCCTTGCGGTTCTTCTTGATCCGATAGGTGAGGTTGCGCAGCCCCCAGTATTCGATCTTGGCCACGGACCCGCCGCCGGCCTCGATGATGGACTTGAGCTGGTCGTTGAGGGCTTCCGCCTGCTGGGGCGAGATGTCCTGTCGCGCGATGACGACGTGTTCGTAGAGCGCCATGAGGGCGTCGTATCCTCTTCCGCGGGTTCGACAAGGCGGCGCGGGGTCCGGGCGGAAGACGCCGGCCCCCACGACGGCTCCGCGCGCGGCGGGGCGGACGCTGGACCCGTCCCCTGTGAGCGCCGCGACGGACCGCCTTTCGGGAGGCGGCGCTTATACGCGCAAGCGCGGGGGAATCAAGGCTGGCGTCGCGGCCCTCACCGTTCAGGCGGGTCGCGGAGGTAGGCGAAGCGGACGATCTCGGGGGCGAAGGCGATCAGGAGGCAGCCGACGAGCGCGTAGAGGGCCGAGCCCAGCACCGCGCGGTCCAGCTCGTAGCCGGCCGTCAGCGGCGCGCCGAAGCGGCCCATGGCGGCGTAGGCCCCGCCGATCAGGGCCACCAGCAGCAGCGCGAGCCCCGCGGCCCGGACCAGGGCGCCCAGGAGCTCCCGCCCGCTCACCCGCTCACATCCCCTTCAGCTTCTTCACCGCGGCCATCGTGGTCTCGACGTGCTTGCCGGGATCGAGCGCGCTGTAGACGGCGGCGATCTTGCCGTCCGGCGCGATGACGTAGCTCGTGCGGTCGGACCAGCCGGGGCGCAGCGCGAGGGTGGACTTGTACTGCGCCGCGATCTTCGCGCCCGGGTCGGCGACCACGGCGAACTTGTCGCGGCACTCGACCTTGGAGAACTCGGCCACCCGGTCGACGTTGCCGGCGGTGACGCCCACGACGGTGGCGCCCAGCTTCTGGAAGTCGGCGGTGGCCTCGGCGAAGTCGTGCGCCTCCACCGTGCAGCCGGAGGTGAAGGCGGCGGGGAAGAAGTAGAGCACGACCGGGCCCTTCTTCAGTTCCTTGGCGAGGTCGAAGTCGTATTCCTTGCCGGCGAGCGCGGCCTTGGCGGTGAAGGTCGGGGCGGCGGCGCCGACGGGCAGGGCGGCCAGGGCGGGCGCGGCGGCGGCGGCGAGGGTCGCTGAGGCGAGGACGGCGAGCGTGCGGCGCATGGATGGAGGCTCCGGAGGCGGGACGCCGACGTTAGCGCCTCCCGTCGCCGGTGTCGCCTGCGGCCGAGATTGCCCTCGCCCCCCGCCTGTCCTAACGCTTCGCGCCGCATCCACGGGAACCGCGCCGCCCCCATGAGCCTCGCCTTCATCTTCCCCGGACAGGGCAGCCAGTCGGTCGGCATGGGCGCCGAGCTCGCCGTCTTCCGCTGCGCGCGGGAGGTGTTCGAGGAGGTGGACGAGGCGCTGGGCCAGCACCTCTTCAAGCTGATGCGCGAGGGTCCGGCCGACGAGCTCACCCTCACCGAGAACGCGCAGCCTGCCCTGATGGCCGTGAGCCTGGCGGTCATGCGCACCCTGCGCGAGGAGATGGGCGCGGGCGTCGACGGCGCAGCCTTCGTCGCCGGCCACAGCCTGGGCGAATACTCCGCCCTCTGCGCGGTGGACGCCATGAGCCTGGCGCAGACCGCCGTGCTCCTGAAGCTGCGCGGCCAGGCGATGCAGCGAGCCGTCCCCGTGGGCGAGGGGGCGATGGCCTCCCTGATCGGACCGAAGACCGACGTGGCGCTGGCCGAGCAGGCGGCGGAGGCGGGGGCCGAGATCGGCGTCTGCGTCGTCGCCAACGACAACAACCAGGGCAACGTGGTGATCTCGGGCGCGGCGGCGGCGGTGGAGCGCGCCATCGCCCGCGCCAAGGAGCTGGGCGCCCGCGCCATCCCCTTGAACGTCTCGGCTCCGTTCCACTGCCCGCTGATGCAGCCCGCCGCCGACGAGATGGCGGCCGCGCTCGCCGAGGCGCACGTGGGCCACCCGGGCGTGCCGCTGGTCGCCAACGTCACCGCCCGCCCCACTTCCGACCCCGCCGCGATCAAGCGGCTGCTGGTGGAGCAGGTGACCGGCCGCGTGCGCTGGCGCGAGAGCGTGGAGTTCATGGCGGGGCAGGGGCCCGACGAGGGGGGCGTCACCCGCTTCGTGGAGGTCGGCGCGGGCAAGGTGCTGACCGGCATGGTCAAGCGCATCGCGCCGGACGCCGAGGCCGTCGCCCTCAACACGCCCGCCGATCTGGAGGCTTTCGCGGCGTCGCTTTAACCTTCTAAACCCGCTCATCCCGGCGAAAGCCGGGACCCATGCCACGCCGAAACCTCGCACCCGAGCCTCAACCCGCGCTTGGGTCCCGGCCTTCGCCGGGATGAGCGGGGAGGAAAGGGAGTCTCCTCATGTTCGACCTCACCGGGCGCACCGCCCTCGTCACCGGCGCGACCGGCGGGATCGGGGGCGCGATCGCGCGGGCGCTGCATGCGCAGGGCGCCCATGTCGTGCTCTCCGGCACCCGCGAGGCGGTGCTGCGGGACCTGGCGGGCGAGCTGGGCGAGCGCGCGTCGGTGGCCGCCGCCGACCTCTCCGACCCCGCCGCCGTGGACGGCCTGGTCGCCGCCGCCGAGGCCGCGGCGGGCGCGCCGCTGGACATCCTGGTCGCCAACGCCGGCGTCACCAAGGACGGGCTCCTGCTGCGCATGAAGGACGAGGACTGGGAGACGGTGCTCAGGGTCAACCTGGAGAGCTACTTCCGCCTGTCCCGCGCCGCGCTGAAGGGGATGTTCAAGCGCAGGCAGGGGCGGATCATCGGGATCACTTCCGTGGTGGGCGTCACCGGCAATCCGGGGCAGGCGAACTACGCCGCCTCCAAGGCCGGGATGATCGGCTTCTCCAAGTCGTTGGCGGCCGAGGTCGCGTCCCGCGGCGTGACGGTGAACACGGTCGCGCCCGGCTTCATCGCCAGCCCGATGACCGACGTGCTGAACGAGGCGCAGCGCTCCGGCGCCCTGGCGCGCATCCCCGCCGGACGCCTGGGCGAGGGGAGCGAGATCGGCGCCGCCTGCGTCTATCTCGCCAGCGACGAGGCGGCCTACGTCACGGGCCAGACGCTGCACGTCAACGGCGGCATGGCGATGGTCTGAATCCCTGCGCCTGCGCAAGGCGACGGCTTTGCGGCGCTCGGAGCGGTGTGCTAGCGAGGAGTCGAGCGCGGAGGGGTCGGTCCAGGCCTTTCCGCAAGGTCGCGGGCGAACCCTTTCGCCTCGCGGCGCTTTCCACAACCGGCCGCGCAACGCCTGCGGGGTCCACGAGACGAGAACAGGGTCGACCATGTCCGATATCCTCGAACGCGTTCGCAAGATCGTGATCGAACACCTCGACGCCGACCCGGAGAAGGTGACCGAGAAGGCCAGCTTCATCGACGACCTGGGCGCCGACAGCCTCGACAACGTCGAGCTGGTCATGGCCTTCGAGGAGGAGTTCGACATCGAGATCCCCGACGACGCCGCCGAGCACATCCAGACCGTCGGCGACGCGGTGAAGTTCATCCAGGAGCGCACCGGGCAGCAGTGAGCAACGCCTCACACTCCACGTTCCGTCTCCCCCGGGCTTGACCCGGGGGCCGAGCGTGGTGAGCCGCGGCGGTTCCCGCCGCCCCTGGCGGCGAGTGTGCTGACCGCTCGACCCCCGGATCAAGTCCGGGGGAGACGGAAATAGAGAAGGGGCGGGCGGGCCGGGCGGTCCTCCCGCCCCTTCCGCTTTCCCCTCCCACCTCACCGTGTATGTTCGGCCTCCTCCCGTCGGAGGCTTGCAAGGGATTCGCATGCGTCGCGTCGTCGTCACCGGCCTCGGTCTGATCACGCCCCTGGGCGCGGACGTCGAGACGAGCTGGGCGAACATCCTGGCCGGCAAGTCGGGCGCCGGCCGCATCACCGCCTTCGACGCCTCCGGCTGGGCCTGCGAGGTCGCCTGCGAGGTGCCGCGCGTCGACGGTCGCGGCGGCGGCGGGCCTGACGTTCCCGGCTCTTTCGATCCCGACACGGCGATGAGCGCCCGCGACCAGCGCCGCGTCGACGACTTCATCCTCTACGCCGTCGCCGCCGCCGACCAGGCGGTGAAGGACGCCGGCTGGACGCCGGAGGGCGAGCAGGACCGCGAGCGCACGGGCGTGCTGATCGGCTCGGGCATCGGCGGGCTCAACACCATCTACGAGACGTCGCTGGAGCTGGCGGAGAAGGGTCCGCGCCGGGTCAGCCCCTTCTTCGTGCCCTCCGCCCTGATCAACCTGGCGTCGGGCCACGTCTCGATCCGTTACGGCTTCAAGGGGCCGAACCACTCGGTGGTCACCGCCTGCGCCACCGGCGCGCATGCGGTTGGCGACGCCATGCGCTTCATCCGCAGCGGCGACGCGGACGTTATGGTCGCCGGCGGCGCCGAGGCGGCCATCTGTCCCCTGGGCATTGCCGGGTTCATCGCCTGTCGCGCGATGTCGACGCATTTCAATGACGAGCCGCAGCGCGCCTCGCGCCCCTACGACAGGGACCGGGACGGCT
>JASLDZ010000124.1 GCA_030151985.1 Caulobacteraceae bacterium
CGGCTAAGACCCGTCCATGTACCGTCCGGATCCAGCCAGAGCTTACGCGAGCGACCATCCGGATCGATCGTCAGAAGCGTGTTGCCGAACGCAGCCTTGACGTCCGCGGCCGGCGTGTCCGCGGCGCGAGCGTACGCCGGAGCAGCCGTCAGGGCCGAGAGCAGCAGCAGCGCATGGACCTTCATCATCCTGCAACGCGCCGCCTCCACTTTGGCTTCCTGACCCGGCGAGGCGCAAGATGCGCCTGCAGGAGACCTGCGCTCTCCTGCCGGATTCCGACCTTTGCGCGAGGCGCGGCGCCCGCGCCCGCCTCCTCGACGCTGGCGGCCGGACGTGCGTCGCCTCTCCTCCGGGCCAGCGGAGGCACGCCCGACGCGCCGCGCTCCATCGTCTGTCCGCGTCAGCGCCCCCGTTGCGAACCCCTAGCCCAGGACGTTGTCCTTGCGGCCCAGGTCCAGGAAGAAGGCCAGCCCTCCGGGGCGGAACTCCAGCCTCGTCACCGCCGCGAGGTCGTAGGGGAGGGCGCGTTCCAGGTAGTCTTGGCCGAACCCGCTGCGGCGGGGGGCGGAGCCCACCACAGGGACGCCGGACTCGATCCAGGAGAGGACGAGCCGCTCGCCCTCCGTCTTCCACGCGACGGCGAGCCGCCCTTCGGGTTGCGACAGCGCGCCGAACTTCAGGGCGTTGGTGGTGAGCTCGTGGAACGCCAGCGCCAGGCGTTCGGCGGCGCGGATCGCCAGGAGGACGGGCGCGCCCCGCGCGGTGACGCGGGCTTCCTCCTCGCTTCCCCCCAGAACGGCCACCCACTCGTCGCGGAGCAGGAGCTCGAGGTCCACGCCCGGCGCGGCGGAGGCCCCCACCGCGGCCTCGGCCCGACCCAGCGCCGAGAGGCGCCCGCTTTGGTGCATGGCGAGGTCGTCGAGCGAGGACGACAGCTCCAGGCTGCGGCTGCTCATGGTGCGGATGACGCTCAGGAGGTTGCGGACCCGGTGCAGCGCCTCCAGCCGTTGTGCGGCCAGCTGCCGGTCCTTGTCGGCGAGCGCCTCCCGCAGCCGCGCGATCTCGCGTTCGGCGGGAAGGGGGGGAGCGGGACTGTCGTTCACGGGCGGCTAGGCCCGCGCCAGCGCCCGCGAGAGCGCCTCCAGCAGGGGCTCCGGATCGACGGGCTTCTGCAGCACCGTCACGTGCTTGAACTTCGGCGGCACCACGATCCGGTCGTAGCCGGTGGCGAAGACGAAGGGCACGCCCTGGCCCATCAGCCGCTCGGCCAAGGGCCAGACCATCTCGCCGCGCAGGTTCACGTCCAGCACGGCGCCGGCGAGCTCCATCTCCTCCGCCAGCCGCAGGCCCTCCTCCAGGGTGGCCACCGGGCCCGCGACGGTGGCGCCGCGCAGCTCCAGCTCCCGCCGGAGGTCCTCGGCGATGAAGTACTCGTCCTCGACGATCAGCATCGGCTCGGAGGGCGGGGTAGGCGAGGGAGACATGGCTTGGGCTCCGTCAGAGAGGGGCGGCTGAGGCTTCGCGCGGCCCGGCGTCGATCCGGGGGCGCGACGACACCGGCACGTCGATCGTCGCCGTCACGCCGTCGTCCCCCAGCACGTAGCTGGTGCGCGCATCCAACTGGTACGGCAGCACACGTTCGATCAGCTCGCGCCCCTGGCCTCCGGGGCCCGGTGCGGTGTCGGGCATCCGCACGCCCGTCTCGCTCCAGTCGATCTTCAGCCGGCGCGAGCCCCTGGGCGCGGGCTCGACCGTCCACCGGATGTCCAGGTGCGCCTCCGGCTGCCTTAGCGCGCCGTACTTGACGGCGTTCGTGGCCAGCTCGTGCAGGGCGAGCGCGAGCGTCTGCACCGCGCCGGACCGCAACGGCACCCCCTCGGGTCCGGACAGGGTGACCGCCGGCGAGTCGGACGCGCCATGCGCCGAGAGTTCCGCGCGCAGGAGCTCGTCGAAATGCACCCGGTCGTGCTCCCCCAGCCGCGACAGGAGCTCCTGCACGCGGGCGAGCGCGGCCAGCCTCGCCCCGAACGTCTCCGCGAACGACTGCAGGCCGTCGCTGTTCCGAGCCGTCTTCTCCAGCATGGCGCGCACGACGGCGACGAGGTTGCGCGTCCGGTGCTGCAGCTCGGCCACGAGCATGCGCTGCTCCACCTGCAAGGTCGCGGTGTCGTCGACATCGGTGGAGGTTCCCAGCCATTCGGACGCATGCCCTCCGGCTATGGCGACGGGCGTGGCGCGGGTGCGGAAATGGCGGTGGCGGCCCTCCTCTACGCTGAACACCCGCGCCTCGATATCGACGGGATCGGTCTCTCCCGCGTCGATCCAGGCTTGGCGGAACCGATCACGATCATCGGGATGGATGGCGTTCAGCCAGCCCATGCCGAGGCTCGCCTCCTCGGACTGGCCCGTGAAGGCGCGCCACTGCGGGCTCGCCCACGTCCACCGGCCGCCCGCCCGCGCACGCCAGACGAGCTGCGGCATGCCTTCGACGAGGGTCCGCAGGCGCTGCTCCGTCGCCTCCAACGCTTCCGTGGCCATGCGGCGGTCGTGGATGTCGGTGCAGGCGCCGAACCATTGGGTGACGTCGCCGTGCTCGTTCCGGACGGGTTCGGCGCGCGCCAGGAACCAGCGATAGGCGCCGGACTCCCCGCGCATGCGCTGTTCGACCTGGAATGTGCGGCCTTCCGAAAGCGCCAGCCGCCAAGCCGACATGGCGCCCGGCCGGTCCGCGGGATGCACCAGGGAGCCTCGCTCGAAGGCGACGGCGTCCGACGCGTCGCCGACGTAGTCGCGCCAGCGCCTGTTGCGCCAGGTGATCGCGCCCCCCCGGTCGGTCCGCCAAAGCATGTCCGGCACGAGGTCCGCCACGGCGCGGAACGACGCCTCGCTGGCCCGGAGCTCCCGCGTGCGCCGGCGCATCTGCTCGTCCGAGGCGTCCAGCGCCGTTCGAAGCTGCTCGATCTCGTCGAGGAGGGCGTCGTTGCGCCTGTCGGAAGCCGCCCTGCGCGCCATGTCTTCCCGCCTCCCGAGCCCGTCACGTACGCTCGCGACCGCGCAGCCAGGATGGAGAACCCTCTGGCTGCCGCCGAACGTTCCCTCACGCGAAAAAGGCCGATGCCCGCCAGCGACATCGCCGTGGTGGGATCGTCCTCCGGAAGACTGGACGCCTCGAGCGGTGGGTAGGAGATCGGCAGGTTCTGGAACGGTGGGCCGACGTCGGCCTCGCCGACGTTCAGCAGCAGGCGGGCGGCGAAGTCGGCCGGCGGACCAGCCTCGATCGCGCGCAAGCGTCCGCCGCGCTGGCCTCAGGCCTCGGTCGAAGCCCGCTCGCAGGCGTCCACGAACGCGACCGCCGCCTGCGCCACGGCGTTGCGCTCCCGGTCCAGCGTGACGAGGTGGTAGCTGTCGCGCAGGTAGAGCTTCTCCACCGGACCGGAGACGGCCCTGGCCAGGCGCTCGGCGTTGCGGATGTGGGTGATGTCGTCCTCCACCGCGTGCACCAGCAGCATCGGCGCCCTCACCTGCGCCAGCCGGCGCTCGGTCCAGCGGATCAGGTCGAGGTTCTGGGCGAGGCTCCGCCCAGGCATGAAGGGCAGGCCCGCCTCCACCACCGCGCCCGAAAGCAGGAGCTCGGCCATCTTGGCGCGCAGTCGCTCGTCCTTGATGCCGTAGGGAGGGCGCTCCCTGAAGCGGTAGCGGTTGACGATGGGCAGGCGCACCCCGATCGGGATGAACCAGGCCCCGCGCGGCACCACCCACCCGTCGTAGCGGAGCGTGGGAGCGAAGCAGGTCAGGCCCGCCACCCGGTCGGGGTGGCGGATCGCCAGGGCGAGCGCCAGCACCGCGCCCATGGACAGGCCGCCCACCACCGCGGGACCAG
Source organism: Caulobacteraceae bacterium (assembly GCA_030151985.1). Lineage (GTDB taxonomy): Bacteria > Pseudomonadota > Alphaproteobacteria > Caulobacterales > Caulobacteraceae > JASLDZ01. The sequence goes on from JASLDZ010000124.1 coordinate 3,881, forward strand.
CCTCGTCGGTCAGCGCGACCAGCGCCGCCTCGGCGCCCGCGAGCCAGTCGCGCCAGCCGGTCTTCAGGAGCTCGTCCTCGCCGACGCCGTGGCCGGGGAGCATCGGCGCGTCCACCCGCCGCCCGGCCATGCGCAAGCGGCGGGTGACCACCTGCAGGTCGGCCGGCGCCCCGGTCAGACCGTGCAGCATCAGCGCGGGCATGCGCCCAGGCGCGGCCGGCGGGGTCCGGGGCTCGGCGTTCACAGGGCCGCGGCTCGGGTGAACAGCTGGTCCAGGAGCTTGATCGCCAGGTCGATCTCCTCCTCGCTGATCTCCAGCGACGGGGCGAAGGTGATCACGTTCTTGTAGTAGCCGCCCACGTTCAGCACGAGGCCCATGCGGCGGCCGTCATGCTCCAGGTCGCCCTTCAGCGCGATGGCCAGCATCTTGTCGAGGAAGGCCTTGTCGGGCGTCCAGCGGTCCTCGGGGCGGCAGACCTCCAGGCGCAGGGCGAGGCCCAGGCCGTCGACCTCGCCGATCTGCTCGTGCTTCTCCATCAGGCCCTTGAGGCCGTTCAGGAACCGCTCGCCCTTCTTGCGGACCATGGCGCCGTAGTCCCTCTCGTGGACCATCTTCATGATCTCGAGCGCGACGGTCGTGCCCATGGGATTGGAGTTGAACGAGGAGTGGGTGGAGCCCGCCGGGAAGACCTGCGGGTTGATCATCTCCTCGCGCGCCCACAGGCCCGCCAGCGGGTTCAGCCCGTTGGTCACCGCCTTGCCGAACACCAGCACGTCCGGCTTCACGTCGAAGTTCTCGATCGCCCACAGCTTGCCGGTGCGGAACATCCCCATGTGGATCTCGTCGACCACCAGGAGGATGCCGTACTGGTCGAGCACCGCCTTCATCTCCTTGAAGAAGTTCGGCGGAGGGATGACATAGCCGCCCGTGCCCTGCAGCGGCTCGGCGTAGAGGGCGGCGTATTCGGCCTTGCGGGTCTTGGGGTCCCAGACGCCGTTGTATTCGGTCTCGAACAGGCGCGCGAACTTCTTCACGCATTGGTGGGCGTACTCCTCCTTGTCCATGCCGCGGCCGTTGCGGAAGGTGTAGGGGAACTCGACGAACAGCGCCTTGTCGGCGAAGTGGCCGAACCGCCCGCGGTAGCGGAAGCTGGAGGTGATCGCCGAGGCGCCCAGCGTGCGGCCATGGTAGCCGCCCTCGAAGGCGAACATCGTGGTCAGGCCGTCGCAGTAGTTGCGCACCAGCTTCAGCGAGTCCTCGATCGCCTGCGCGCCGCCGACGTTGAAGTGCACGCGGCCGGGCATGCCGAACTTCCGCTGGCAGTCGTCGGCGATGAAGGCGGCCAGCTCGATCTTCTCGCGGTGCAGGTACTGCGAGGCGATCTGCGGCATGACGTCGAGCGTCTTCTTGGCGACGTCGTTCAGGCGCGGGTTGCGGTAGCCGAAGTTGGCGACCGAGTACCACATCTGCAGGTCGAGGTAGGGCACGCCCTCCCGGTCGTACATGTAGGAGCCGTCGCAGCCGGTGAAGATCGGCGGGCGGTCGACGTAATGGACGGTGTCGCCGTAGGAGCAGACCCGCGCCTCGAGCTCGCGCAGCCTCGCCTCCTCCTGTGCGGTCATCGGGGCGGGGTCGGGGACCGCCTCCGCATCCTGGAAGTCGGTCTGGGGCGAAAAGGCCAGCGTCATGAATCAAGCCCTACGAGGATGGGGTCTGCGGGGGCGGAGCGCGGGCTCGCGCCCTGTCCGGCTTGGGGGTGGGCGGGGCCGAACACGAGCGTGCGAAGCTCGGCGAAGGTGGCGAACGCCTCCGCTGGGACGCCCCGCGCGCGGCGCTCGGCCAGGAGGCTGCGCGTGGCGAGCACCCGGTCGCTATGGTCGGCGAGGCAGAAGTCGGAGCGGCCGTCGCCGATGTGCAGGCGCGGCTGCGTGGACGAGGCGGCGGCGCACTTGCACACACCCGCCGGGCAGCCCGGGCGCATGAACGGGAAGCTGACGCGCCAGCGGTCCTCGGAAGCATACTGCAGGCGGTTGGCGAACACCGGCACGCCCTCGACTCCGATGCGCCGTAGCACCCGGTCGATCACCCAGTCGTAGCCGTCGGAGAGGATGCGCACGTCCAGCCCGCGCGCCGCGCAGTCGCGCAGGAAGGCGGGAACGTCCGGATCGACCGGCTGCGCGTCCACCCAGTCGGCGAGCTCGGCGGGCGAGGCGCGCAGCAGTTGCGTCTGCCGCTCCAGGCAGGTCCGCGCGTCGATCTCGCCCGCCTCCCACCGCGCCTCGATATCGAGCCACTCGGGCGTCGCGAAACGCGCCAGCAGGCCCTGCACCATGTCGGCGAGGGTGATCGTGCCGTCGAAGTCGCAGGACACGGCGAAGGGCGGCGTCGCGCGCATCAGCCCTGCGCCGCAGCCCGGGCCATGATGACGCCGACGAAGTCCTTCAGCGTCTTCACGCCCTCGAACTCCGAGGTCTCGATCACCAGCCCGAACCGGTCCTCCAGCGCGAACAGCACGCTGATCACGTCGAGCGAAGCGATGCCCAGGGAATCGAGTGTCGCATCGGGGTCGAGCGCCTCGCGGCCGACCGGCGCCTCCTCGGCGATGAGCTGGTAGACGTCCTCTTCCGTGGGGGCGGTCATGACGAGGTCCTGAGGGTCTGGGGCCGGGCGCGGGGCGGACCAGCGGGCGGGGGGCGGCTCATGGCGCGGCCAGCATCTTCTTGTCGAGCTGCGCGACGAGCGCGCTCGCGCCGCCGGCGGCCAGCGTCTGGGAGAACTCGGAGCGCTGCGCGGCGATCTGGCTGACCGAGGCGTAGTAGACGTCCACCACCTTCCAGGCGCCCCCGGACTGGCGCATGCGGTAGCTGAGGACCGAGGGCGCTCCGTCCCTGGGCGTCACGACGGTCTTCACGAGCCGGTCGACGCCGTGGGCCCCCACCTTGGGCTCCACCGACAGCCGCTCGCCGCCGTCGTGGTCGAAGTTGTGGGCGTAGCTGCGCACCGTGTAGCGGGCCATGGCGGCGGTGACGTCGCGTCGCTCGTCGGGGCTGAGCGCGGCCCAGCGGGGCCCGACGGCGAACTGGGCCATCACCGGGAAGTCGAACAGCTGCTCCACGGCCGGCTTCAGCTTGGCCGCGCGACCCGCCGCGCCCAGCGCCTTGCCGTGCTTCATGGTGTCGCGCAGCACGACGTAGAAGGCCTCGATCTCTCCGGCCGCCGGATCGGCTGCGACGGCGGCGACAGCGGCCGCGGGCGGGGTCGGTGGCGGAAGGATCAAGCGGGTCTCCGGTCGAGGGCTTCAGGGTTCGAGGGCGGCGCGGCCGCCGCGGGGATCGCGGCCGGCCCGAGCAGGGCGGTCTGCAGGCCCAGCGCGCAGAGGAGCGTCCATCCGAGCGACACCATCAGGAGCGCCCCCAGGCTGGACGTGCCCGGGTGCGGCGAAATCCACAGACTGCCGAAGGCCAGCCCCGTGGTCAGCGCGCTGAAGACGACGCCGCGCGCCACGCTCGTGTCCAGGAGGTTCGTCGCGCCCTGCCTCCAGGCCAGGGTGAAGTAGATCGTGAACGCCGCGCCGACGCTGACCAGCAGGGGGACGGCCACGATGTTCTCGACGTTGATGGCGATCCTGAACACCGCGCACGTGGCGAAAGTGAGGAGGGCGGCGGCCGCCACCGGCGCCAGGGTCAGGGCCACGTCCCGCAGGCGACGGAGCACCGCGAACAGCAGCACGACGATCGCCGCCGTCGACAGCGCCATGGCGGCGGCGAACGCCTGCAGGATCGTGGCGCGGGAACCGCGCACCGCCACCGGCGCGCCCACCGCGTCAGGCGCGACCCTTTGGACGGCCGCCACGAAGCGATCGATCGTGGCCTCGTCGTTGGCGTCCCCTTTGGGGAAGACCTGGACGCGCACGCGTCCGTCCGCCGCCTTCCAGTCGCGCACGATCTCGGGCGGGAGCGTGGCGACGGTGACCGGATCGGCCGTGAGCAGGGCCGCCGTGCGCCTGAGCAGCGTCGGGAGGCCGGCGACGAGCCCCGCCTGCGCGCGAGCCCGCGCGGCCGGCCCCGCCTCGACCAGACGACCCACCGCCGTCGCCAGCCTTCGCGCCTGCGCGCCGTCCTGACCGGGCGTCCGCGCCGCCGCCTTGAGCAGCTCCTGGCGGGCGGCGTCCAGGCTCTCGACCATCTGCGCGTCGTCGGGCGTCGGCGCCACGTCGAACGGGTCGAGGGACGGGCCGAGCAGGTTGGCGGCGTCGGCGATCGGCGCGAGCTTGGCGGCCTGGTCGTCGGGCGCGAAGCTCGTCAGCGTCACCGCGCGCGCCACCTCGGGCAGCGCGGCCAGTCGGTCGGCGAGCCGCCTGGCGTCTTCGGTGGAGGGCGCCACCACGTCGAGCGTGTTCAGCGTCGTGTCGGGGTTGCGCGCCAGATCGCGGAGCGTCGAGACGGATTCGGTGCGGGGGCTGTCCAGGCTGACGGGGTCGAAGTCGAAGCGCAGCAGCGGCAGCGTGGTCGCCGCCAGGCCGCAGAGGAGGGCGAACCCGGCCAGGATCTCCCGTCGCCGCCCCGCCAGCGCCCGCCCGAGGGCGGCCAGCGGGGCGAAGCCGGCGTCCGGCGCCGCGCCGGACGGCTTGAGCAGGGTGATCAGCGCCGGCAGGAGCGTCACGCTCAGCACGAACGCCACGACCATGCCGACGCCCGCGATGACGCCCAGCTGCGAGAAGCCGACATAGCGGGTGGGGGAGAAGGCGAAGAACCCGGCCGCCGTCGCCGCCGCGGCGATGGCCAGACCCAGTCCCACGCGCCGGGCCGCCGCCGCCGGCGCGTCCGCCAGCTCCACGCCCTCGGCCCGCTCCGCGCGGAAGCGGACGGCGAACTGGATGGCGAAGTCCACGCCCAGCCCGACGAACAGCGCCACGAACGCCACGGAGATGAGGTTGAACCGGCCGAACGCGGCCAGCCCCAGGGCGGCGGTGACGAAGAGGCCGGTGAACACCGTGACCAGCACGGCCGCGATCAGCTTGGGCGACCGCAGCGCCGCCCACAGCACGCCCGCCACCGCGGCCAGCATGGCCGCGGCGATCGGCGCGGCGCCCTCCTCCAGGCTGCCCAGTTGCTCGTCGTCCAGCGGCACGGGCCCGGTGATCCGCACCGTCACGCCCCGCGCGGGCGACAGGCCCAGCTCCGAGGCGGCGGCGCGCACCGCCTGCGTGGCGCGGAGCCCCGGCATGAGCTGGCTGTAGTCCAGCTTCGGCTCCAGCACGACGAGGCGTCGGAGGTCGTCCCGGCTCTCGGCGCCCGAGACGAGCGCGCTCCACGCCATCCAGGCGGGACGCGACGCGAGCGCGGCCTCGATCTGGGCGGAGATCGCGGACATCGGCCGGTCCAACGTCGCGAGCGCCACCGAACCGTCCGCCGTTTGCTGGAGGCCGGTCGCAAGGCTCGACATCACCCCGCGCAGGCTGGGGTCTGCGGCGAGGGGGCCGATCAGCGGCTGCGCCTTCACCAGCGAGTCCATGGTGGAGGCGACCTCGCCCGGCGAGAGGAACAGGAGGCCGTTCCGGTCGAAGAAGGCGCCTCCCGCCGGCCGCGCCACCTCGCGGAACAGGTCGCCCCGGCCGGCGAGCCGGGCCGCCAGCGCGGCCGCCCCCGCCTCCGCCAGCTCGGCCGTGCGCCCGTCGACGACGACGACGATCTGGTCGCTCTTGCCCGGGAACGCCCGGTCGAAGGCGCTGGCGTCGCGCCGCCAGGCCACCTCGCGGGAGATGAGCGATTCCGTGTCGGTGCTGATGGCGAAGTGGGTGGCGACGAAGGCCAGCGACAGCACGCCGGCCGCCAGACCCGTCGCGGCGACCGCACCGGCGCTCCGGCAGCACCGCGCCACCAGCCGCCCCAAGGCCTTCGACAGGCTCATAGGTTGCGGAAAGCGGGTCGCCGGGGCGCGGAACGAGTGATGCGAAGCACCTCCATGCGCGCATATACAGTCCGTGTCCCGACGATTGCAGCGCGACATCATCGCCTTGTCCCGCCGGCTTGACGGGGCGAGACGCGACGCGTCCGGTCGCGAGCGGCCGCGACGCGGCCGCGACAGGGAGCGGAAGCGGGGATGAAGGCGGCCTTCCAGGGCGAAGCGGGCGCGAACGGCCACGTGCTGTGTCTCGAGGCCTTCCCGGACTACGAGCCCCGTCCCTGCGCCACCTTCGAGGAGGCCTTCGCGGCGGTCCGGTCGGGCGAGTGCGCCCTCGGGCTGATCGCCATGGAGAACTCCACCGTCGGGCGGGTGGCCGACGTGCACAACCTGCTGCGGGATTCGGGTTTGCGCATCGTGGGCGAGCGCTTCATGCGCATCGTCTTCGACTTGATGGTGAGTCCCGGCGCGGAGCTGGCGGGACTTCGCTCGGTCCGCAGCCACCCCATGGCGCTCGCCCAATGCCGCCGGCTGATCGCGGAGCTGGGGCTGCGGGCGGAGGCGGCGCTCGACACCGCGGGCGCCGCTCGGGCGCTGGCCGAGTCGCCCGATCCCTCCGTCGCCGTGCTCGCCCCCGCGGACGCGGCGAGGCGCTACGGACTGGAGGTGCTCCGCACGGGCGTGGAGGACGATCCGCAGAACACGACGCGGTTCATCGTCGTGGCCCGCGAGGACGGAGCGCTCCCGATCGCAGAGGACGCGCCTTGCCTCACCAGCCTGACGTTCAAGACCCGCGACGTGCCGGCGGCGCTCTACAAGGCGCTCGGCAGCTTCGCCTCCAACGGCGTCAACCTCTGGAAGCTCGAGAGCTACGTCGAGGGCCGCGGACAGTTCAGGGCGGCGAGCTTCTACGCCGAAGTGGCGGGCCGTCCGTCCGACCCGCCGGTGGAGTCCGCGCTGAACGAGCTCGCCTTCTTCAGCAGCGAGTACGAGATCCTGGGCGTCTACGCCGCCGACCCCGCGCGGCGCGGCGCCGCGCCCGCCGGGGCGCCGGCCCCGGCCGTCCACACCGCGTCCGCCGCTCCGGAGGTGGAGGAGCACGGCTGGGCGGACGCGCTCTCGCGGTTGCGGCACAGCATCGACAACATCGACGCCGCGGTGATCCACCTCCTGGCCGAGCGCTTCAAGGTGACGCGGCAGGTCGGCGCGCTGAAGGCCCGCCACGCGCTGCCTGCGAGCGACCCCGCGCGGGAGGCGCGGCAGCTCGAGCGGCTGCAGCGGCTGGCGGCCGCGGCCGACCTCGACCCCGGCTTCGCCCACAAGTTCCTGGCCTTCGTGATCGCCGAGGTGGTGCGCCACCACGAGAGGATGCGGCAGGACTGACGGCGGGGCGACTGCGCGCCGGAACAACCGCGCCGCCCCCCTAGCTTCCGCAGACAGTCCATCTGCGGAAGGCTCTTGCGATGAAGCGTTCGACCGCGGCGCTGACGTCGGGTCTCGCGGTCCTCGCCGCCGCGGCCGCCGGAGGCGCGAGCGGGCCGCAGCATCCGCGGGCGGCCCTTTGGTACCTGCGTCTGCGCAAGCCCGGCTACACGCCGCCGGGGCCGGCGGTCGGCGCGACCTGGGGCGTTCTGGAGGTGCTGCTCGCGATCGGCGGCTACCGGCTGCTGCGCGCATCGCCCTCGCGGGCGCGCACCGTGGCGCTGGGCGGATGGACGGCCACGCTGGCGGGGCTCGCCGGCTTCCCCTGGCTGTTCTTCGGCGAGCGGCGGCTCGGCGCGGGCGCCGCGGCGGCCGGAGCCATGCTCGCCGCCGCCTCCACCTCCGCGGTGGCCGCGTGCGGGGTCGATCGCGCTTCCGCAGGCCTGACCACGCCCGTCGTCGCCTGGCTGGCCTTCGCGACCCTCCTCAGCGAGGAGCTGTTGCGCCGCAACCGCTGAGGCTTGGTCGCGCGTCCGGAACCGCGGGCCCCGGCAGCGGCTTGCGACCGCAGAAGAGGAGCTTCGACTTGGGCAAGTCTCACCCCCACGGCGTGGAGAGCACGGCGGCGGTCTTCCACCACCCGGTGCATCCCATGGCCATAGCCTTCCCGGTCGCCTTCCTGATGGCGGCGCCGCTCGTCGACCTCGCCGCGCGCGCGACCGACGATCCCTTCTGGCGGCGCGGGGCGCGATGGCTGCTTGCCGGCGGCCTGGCGTCCGGCGCGACCGCCTCGGCGAGCGGGCTGGTCGACTACCTTTCGATCGCGGAGGTGCGGCGGCTGCCGAGCGCCCACGTGCATGCGGGAGGGAACGTCCTGGCGCTGCTCCTGGCGGGCTTAAACCTCTCGCGCCGTCCGCGCGACGACGACCGGCCGCCGGACGGCGTCGACATCGGCCTGTCGCTCGCCACCGTGGCGATCCTGGGCGCGACCGCGTGGCTGGGCGGGGAGCTCTCCTACCGCCACCGCGTCGGGGTCATCGCCGACGAAAGCCCGACCGCGACCAAAAGCGTGACGCGCGGCGCCCTGTCGGCCCTGAGCTGAGGGTCCAGGGCGTCGGGGAGGCGGCGATTGCGGAAGGCTCACGTTCCCCGCGGAGCTGGCCCGCTCAGCTCACGACGTAGTGGATCGGCTTGAAGCTGTGGTTGTTCGACTGCAGCGCCGAGCAGGCGGTGAGGCCGATGACAAGGTCCTCCTCCGCCAGGAAGGTGACGTGGTCGCCCGCCTTGCTCAGCGGCGGCTCCACCTTCAGCTCCCCGGTCCGTCCGTCCACGGGCACGTTCATGAACACGTTGAAGGCGGCGGGGATCATGTCCGGTTCGACGCCGTAGGGAGCCAGCGCTTCCGCCAGGTTGCCGAAGCAGCCCCGGTGCGGGTGCTCGTCCCCGTAGATGATGCGGAAAGTGTCGGCCGAGCAGGGGGTCAGGAGGAAGTCGTGGCGGCCGACCGTGTCCTCCTCGATCCGCAGCAGCACCCGCGAGCGGTTCGAATAGATCGGATCGCCGGTCGAGAGATAGATGCGGCTGGCGTAGTCCAGCGTACGGCCCGACGAGATCACCTCGCGCACGTCGTGGCGGTTGAAGGCCAGAAGGTCCGCGACCTGCTCGCCCTCGGGGTCGATGACGGTCAGCCGCCGCCCCTTGTCGAGCGCAAAGGCGACGCCCGAGCGGGGCGGGATGACTATGTGGCCGGAGCCGGAAGCCCCGCTCACGCCAGCAGCTCCGCCAGGTCGTCCGAACCGTCCGCGAGGGGCGCGCGGCTGAGGGGGCAGCGCCAGTCGTCGTTCACCGCCCGGCCGCTGTACTGCCGCGCCTCGCTGAGTTCGCCGTGCCGGGCGAGCATCGGGTTGATCGAGCCGTCCAGCGCTTCGTCGCGCTGCAGGATCGCGCCGCGCAGCTTCTCGTAGAGGCCGTCGCGCCGCAGCCGCTCGAACTGGTCGTGCAGGTTGAACACCATGACCGGCTTGCGGAAGCGTCGCGCGGCCCGGCTGGCGTTCGGGTGCAGGCCGACCACGAAGAACGCCTCGCCGCCGAAGGACAGCGAGAAGTGCGGGCTGTCGGGATCGACGTCGACGCGCGGATCGACTTCGCTGCCGTGCCACACGTCCTTGTCGGTCAACGACTGCACCCGCGCCCAAAGGTGGCGTTCGAAGGCGGCCTCGTCGAGGTTGTCGGGACCTTCGAAGATGATGGCCACGCTTTGGAACAGCCGGGGATCGGCCTTGTAGCGCTGCGCGAAGGCGTGGAGCTCGGCGTGGATCGGCAGGTCGTTCCAGGCGGAGGTGAGGTCTCGCGCCACCAGCACCCGCATCTGGCCCCGGGAGAGCGCCGACTTCGCTCCGACGCAGGGGAACCCGGTGTCCGCGATGAAGGCGTGGAACGCGTCGATCAGAGGATGGCTCGCGGATTCGCCCGCGACGCCGGAAGGCATGGTCATCGTTTGGTCGTCGTCCCGATCGGATGGAGGTCGGCCATCCGGGCGCTCAACCCACGAGACGGCCTTCCTGTTCAGTGAACGCGCTTCACAATCGGGCTGCGCGCGATTGGTTGCATGCGGACGGGGACGCGCGTGGACCGAGCGCTCCGCTCCGACGAGGTTTCGCCGCGCCTAGATCCGGCCGCCGTGCTCCTTCCGCCGGCCCGCCGTCCAGGTGGCGGCGACGGCGGCGTCGGCGTCGAGCAGGGCGAGGTCGGCGTAGGCGCCCGGCCGGATCGCTCCCCGCTCGCGGTCGAGCCGCAGGAACGCCGCGGGAGAGGCCGTCGCCATGCGGACCGCCTGCGCCAACGAGAGCCCCAGCAGGGTCATGGCGTTGCGGACGCCGGTCGCCATGTCGAGGTCGGCGCCCGCCAGCGTCCCCTCTTCGTCCATGCACACGCCGTCGACCACCCGGATCTCGCGGCCCTGCAGCGTGAAGCGCTTGTCCGCCAGGCCGACGCTCGGCATCGCGTCGGTGACCAGCATGAAGCGGTCGAGCGGGCGGCAGCGCAGCGCGATCCTCAGGACCACGGGGTCGACGTGGCGTCCGTCCACGATCAGGCCGCACCAGCTCTCGGCGTCTGTGAGCGCGGCCCCCACCACGCCCGGCTCGCGCGTGGTCATCGGCGACATGGCGTTGAAGAGGTGGGTGAACCCTCTCAAGCCCGCGTCCAGCGCCCCGCGGGTCTGGGCGTAGTCGGCGTTCGTGTGGCCGGCGCTGACGATCACGCCCGCCTCCGACAGCCGGCGGATCATGTCCGGCGTCGTGGTCTCGGGCGCGAGGGTCACGAGCGTCACGCCACGGCGGGGCTCGCTCAGGAGCTCGAAGGCGGCCTCGTCCAGCACGCGGAACTTGGCGGGGTCGTGGATGCCCTTGCGGTCCACGTTCAGGAACGGCCCCTCGACGTGGATGCCGAGCACGCCGGGCACGCCGGCCGCGATGGCGTCGTCCACCGCCCGCAGGGCGACGGCGATCGCCTGGAGGTCGTCGCTGATCAGGGTGGGCAGGAAGCCCGT
>JASLDZ010000472.1 GCA_030151985.1 Caulobacteraceae bacterium
CTACGCCCAGGCCGCCCGCGACGCCTCGGCGGAAGCCTTCGTCCAGCGGGAGGCGCAGCGCGCGCTCCAGATCCTGCAGGGAGGCGAGACCACGGCGGCGAAGAAGGCGGAGTTCCGCAGCTTCGTCGACCAGGTGGCCGATGTGCCCCGCATCACCGCCTTCGTGCTCGGGAAGTACCGGCGCACGGCGACGCCCGCCCAGTACCAGGAGTTCGCCCAGGCCTTCCGCCAATACGCCAACGGTGTCTACGAGTCCCGGCTGGGGCAGTACAGCGGACAGGGGTTGAAGGTGACGGGATCGATCGTCAAGTCTCCGGGCGACGTGATCGTGTCGAGCGTCATCACCGGCGATCGCACGGGTAAGACGAACAACGTCGACTGGCGCGTCCTGAAAGGCTCGGACGGCCGCTGGCGCGTAGTCGATGTCGAGGTGGAGGGCGTGTGGCTGGCGATCACCCAGCAGCAGGACTTCGTTTCCACGCTCGACAATTCGCGGGGCGATATCTCGGCGCTCTCGCGACAGCTCCGCTCGCAGGCCGCCCAGCAATCGACTTCGCGCTAGAGAGGTGGATGTTCGCCTTGCCGTCCACTCCTTATCGATGCGGGCCTGAACAAGCGGTGAGGGCGCAGAAGGAAGGCTTCTAAGGCTTACGCTCTGCAATCACAAGTCTAGTCGAGCGGCCGCGCCACTTGCGGCCCTCACGCCGCTCGCGAGTGATTTACATGTTTGTATGGGCGGCGCCCCAATCAAGCCGCAATTGCGCCGCCTTGCGGCCATGCCCCGATTGCGTTCTCATGACAGCGTCGATCGGTCCCCCGATCGGCGACAAACAAGGGAACCTCCAACCATGACCCGTTTCTTCGCCGCCGCCGCCGTCGCCGCCCTGATCGCCTCGCCGGCGCTGGCCCAGACGACGACCACCACCAAGAACACGACCGCTCCGGCCGCCTCGGCCTCCAAGACCGAAGTGAAGACCGAGAAGAAGTCCGCCTCGGGCGCCAAGAAGAAGGTGCACAAGAAGGTCGAGAAGAAGGCCGACGGCTCGATGAAGGCCACCAACACCACCGAGACCACCCCGGCCAAGAAGTAAGCCTTCAGGCGCGCGCCAGCGCGTCGAAGCGGAAGGGCCCGGCGGCGACGCCGGGCCCTTCGTCGTTGTGCGCCGCCCCCGCGGCCCGCATCTGGTGTATGAGGCCCGCGGCGCAAAGCGGGAGGCAGGCGACGATGCAGGGCGACGGCCACCGGCCCGACACCGCCGCGCGGCTGGCGGCGGCCCAGCGGGACCCGGCGCTGGTCGAGGCCGCGCTCGCGCTGCAGCGCAACGACCTCCCCGTGGCGGAGCGGCTGCTGAAGGCGCGCCTGCGGGCCGATCCGGACGACATAGCGGCCCTGCGGATGCTGGCCGAGCTCGCCTCCCGCCTCGGTCGCGCCGCCGATTCCATGGAGCTGCTGCAGCGCGCGCTGGATCTCGCGCCCGACTTCGCCGCGGCCCGGCTGAACTACGCCACCGTCCTGCACCGCGCCAACCGGCTGGAGGAGGCGCTGGCGCAGCTCGACGCCCTGCTGGCGCAGGCGCCTCGCGACCCCAACGCCCTGGCGCTGAAGGCGGCGGTGCTGGCGCGCACCGGCGACTACGAGGCCGCCATCGCGATCTACGAGGACGTGCTCGGCCGCTTCCCCCAGCAGCCGAAGCTGCACATGAGCCACGGCCACGCCTTGAAGACCGTGGGTCGCCAGGCCGACAGCGTGGCCGCCTACCGCCGCGCCATCGCGCAGTCCCCCTCGCTGGGGGAGGCGTGGTGGAGCCTCGCCAACCTCAAGACCGTGCGCTTCTCCGACGCCGACGTGGCGGCCATGCGCGCCGCGCTGGAGAGTCCGCTGGACCCGCCCGACCGCCACCACCTGCACTACGCGCTGGGCAAGGCGCTGGAGGACGCCGGCGAGCATGAAGCCTCCTTCCACCACTACGCGGAGGGCGCGCGCCTGCGCCGGGCGGAGATGCCCTACGACCCGGAGGAGACCTCCCGCCACGTCGATCGCACCCGGCGGCTGATGACGCGCGAGGCGTTCGCCGCCCGCGCCGGCCAGGGCTTCGACGACCCCGCGCCGATCTTCGTGGTCGGGCTGCCCCGCGCCGGCTCCACCCTGATCGAGCAGATCCTGGCCAGCCACAGCCTGATCGAGGGCACGATGGAGCTGCCGGACCTTGGCGCCATAGCGTCCGACCTCGCGGGCGGGCGGGCGAGGCGGGGGGAGGACGCGGGCGAGGAAGGGGCGCACGGCTACCTCGACCGGCTGCTCGCGCTCGACGCGGGCGAGCTGGAAGCGTTGGGACGCCGCTATATCCAGACGACGCGCATACAGCGAAAGACCGACAGGCCCTTCTTCATCGACAAGATGCCGAACAACTTCGCGCACGCGGGTCTGATCCACCTGATCCTGCCCCGGGCGAAGATCATCGACGCGCGCCGTCACCCGATGGCGAGCTGTTTCTCCGGCTTCAAGCAGCACTTCTCGCGCGGCCAGGGCTTCACCTACGACCTGGGCGAGCTGGGGCGCTACTACCGCGAATACGTGGCGCTGATGGACCACTACGACGCGGTCCTGCCCGGACGGGTGAAGCGGGTCTTCTACGAGAACGTGGTGGAGGACCCGGAGACGGAGATCCGCGCGCTCCTCGCCCACTGCGGCGTCGCCTTCGAGCCGGCCTGCCTGGAGTTCCACAAGACCGACCGGCCGGTGCGGACCGCGAGTTCCGAGCAGGTGCGCCGGCCGATCAGCAGGGACGCGGTCGACCACTGGCGCCGCTACGCGCCCTGGCTCGGTCCGCTCGAGGCGGCGCTGGGCGACACGGTGGAGCGCTACGCGGAGGACCGTGAGGCCGGCCGCGCCTGATGGCGGCGAAGGCGAGAGGGCGACCACGGGCTTCCCCTGGCGAACGGCTGCGCTAGGGTCGCGGCCGTCATCTCGGAGTCGCCCATGACCACCCGCCGTCGCCTGCTCCTCTCCGCCGCCGCGTGCGCCACGGCCGCCTCCGCGCCCGCCTTGGCGGCGGCTCCGGCGGGCGACGGCGCGGGCGACGCGGCGCTGTCGGCGAGCTTCGACGCCCTGGTGGACCGCTGGTTCACGCTACGCCCCACCGACGCCACCGGCCTCGGCCTCGACAAGGGCGCGCGCGCCGGGTTGAAGGCGCGGCTGCCCGACGTCTCCCGCGCCGCCTTCGCCGACGACCTGGCCTTCTGCGACGCCATGCTGGCGAGGCTGGACGCCGCCCCCGACGCGGCGCTGTCGCCCGAGTTCCGCACGCACAAGGCGGTGCTGGGCTGGGCGGCGCGGGCGGGGCGCGAGGCGCGGGCGTTCGACTTCGGCACCAACAGCCTGTTCTCGGCGATGGCCGAGGGCTCCACCCCCCACGTCGTGGACCAGCAGGAGGGGGCGCTCGTCAGCGTGCCCGAGTTCCTCGACAGCCAGCACAAGATCGCCGACGCCGCCGACGCGGACGCCTACGTCTCCCGCGTGCACGCGCTGGCGCGGGTGCTGGACCAGGAGACGGAGCGGGTGCGGGCCGACGCCGCGCGGGGGATCGCGCCGCCGGCCTTCCTGCTCTCCAACGCCATCGGCCAGCAGGACGGCTTCCTGAAGGTCCCGCCCGGGGAGGCGCGGCTGGTGTCGTCGTTCGCGGCCAAGCTGAAGGCCGCGGGGCTGCCGGAGGATCGTGCGAGGCCGCTCGCCGCGATCGTGGCGCGCGAGGTGTATCCTGCGGTCGAGCGCCAGCGCACGGCGTTGAAGGCGGTCGCCGCGCAGGCGGACGACCGCGCCGGCGTCTGGCGGCTGAAGGACGGCGAGGCCTACTACGCCTGGCTGCTCAAGGTCGGCACCACCACCGGCATGTCGGCCGAAGAGGTGCACCAGCTCGGCCTGCGCCAGACCGCCGAGATCGGCGCGCGCATGGACGGCCTGCTCAAGGCGCAGGGCCTGACGCAGGGCTCGGTCGGCGCGCGGATGACGGCGCTGGCGGCCGACCCGAAGAACCTCTTCCCCGACAGCGAGGAGGGGCGCGCGCAGGTGGTCGCCTATCTGAACGGCCTGATCGACCGTGTGCGCCCGCGGCTCTCCACCGCCTTCGACCTGCGGCTGAAGGCGCCCGTGCTGGTCAAGCCCGTGCCCAAGGACATCCAGGACGGCGCGGCGCTGGGCTACATGAACCCGGGCGCGATCGACGGCTCGCGGCCGTCGACCTACTACATCAACCTGAAATCCATGAACAACTGGCCGAAGTTCACGCTTCCGAGCCTGACCTACCACGAGACCGTTCCCGGCCACGCCTGGCAGGGCGCCTATCTGACCGAGACGGGCAAGCTGCCGCTGATCCGCACCGTGCTCTCGGGCTACAACGCCTATGTCGAGGGCTGGGCGCTCTACGCCGAGCAGCTGGGCGACGAGATCGGCATGTACGACGACGACCCGCTCGGCCGCCTCGGCTACCTGCAGGCGCAGCGCTTCCGGGCGATCCGGCTGGTCGTCGACACGGGGCTGCATTCCAAGCGCTGGACGCGCGAGCAGGCGATCGCCTGGGCGGTCGAGAACTCCGGCCGCTCGCGCGAGGCGATGACCAGCGAGATCGACCGCTACTGCTCCACCCCGGGCCAGGCCTGCGGCTACAAGGTCGGGCACACCGGCATCCTGCGCCTGCGCGAGCAGGTGAAGGCGGCGCTGGGGCCGCGCTACGACCTCAGGCGCTTCGACGACGCCATCGTGGAGGTCGGGCCCATGCCGCTGGACGTGCTGGACCGCGTGATCCCCGCCCGCCTCGGCGCGGCGTGAGCGGAGCGCCCCCGATGATCGACCGTCGCACCCTCATGGCGTCCGCCGCCGCTGCGATCCCGGCCCTCTCGGCCGGCCGCGCCCTCGCCCAGCCCGCGCCTCCGCCGGGAGGTTCGCCGGCCCTGGCCGCCCTGCTCGACCGCTTCGGCAGGCAGGTGCTCGACCGTTCGCCCGAGACGGCGACCAGCTTCGGCCTCGACACCGGCGCGCGCGCCGACGCCAAGCGGCGGCTGGACGACCGCACGCTCGAGGGGCGCGAGGGTGACAAGGCGCGCGACCGCGACCAGCTGGCCGCGCTCCGCCGGATCGACCGCGCCCCGCTCATGGGAATGGACGCGGTCAACTACGACACCGTCGCCTACACCCTCGGCGTGCGCGTGGAGGGCGACCGGGCGGCCGACTACGGCGACGGGGCGGGCAGCCCCTATCCGCTGAGCCAGCTCACCGGCGCCTACCAGCAGCTGCCCGATTTCCTGGACAGCCAGCATTCCATCGCCACCCGCGAGGACGCCGACGCCTACATCGCCCGGCTGAACGCGGTGGCCGCCGCGGTCGACTCCGACACCTCGCGCGCCAAGCACGACGTCGCCCTGGGCGCCGGGCCGCCCGACTTCGTCATCGACCGCACCCTGGAGCAGCTGAAGGCGCTGCGCGGCCAGCCCGCCTCGCAGGCGACGCTGGTGCAGTCGGTCGTGCGCCGCACGCGGGCGGCGAACGTCCCCGGCGACTGGGAGCGCCCGGCGACCGCGATCTACGAGGCGAACATCCTGCCCGCGCTCGACCGGCAGATCGACTTCGTCTCCAGCCTGCGCAAGGGCGCGGTTCACGACGCGGGCGTGGGCCGCCTGCCGGGCGGGGCGGAGTACTACCGCGCCTCGCTGAAGGCCCAGACCTCCTCCGACATGACGCCGGCGGAGGTGCACAAGGTGGGGCTCGATCTGGTGGCCCAGATCTCCGCCCGCATCGACACCATCACCGCCGCCCAGGGCATGACCCAGGGAACGGCCGGCCAGCGCCTGCGCGCGATGTTCGACGACCCGAAGTTCCGCTACCCCAACGACGACGCGGGCAAGGCGAAGCTGCTCGCCGACCTGAACGTGAAGGTGCAGGCGATCCAGGCGCGGCTGCCGCAGTACTTCGGCGTGCTGCCCAAGGCGACGGTGCAGATAAAGCGCGTGCCCAAGGCCACCGAGGCGGGCGCGCCGGGCGGCTACTACCAGAACGCCTCGCTGGACGGATCGCGGCCGGGCGCCTTCTACATCAACCTTCGCGACACCGCCGAAGTCCCGTCCTGGACCTTGCCGACGCTGGTCTTCCATGAGGCCATTCCCGGCCACCACCTGCAGATCTCGATCCAGCAGGAGGCGCCGCTGCCCTTCTACCGCCAGACGCTGGGCTTCAACGCCTATGTCGAAGGCTGGGCGCTGTACTCGGAGCAGCTGGCCGAGGAGATGGGGATGTACGACGCCGACCCCTTCGGCCGCGTCGGCTACCTGCACGACGCCCTGCTGCGCGCCGTGCGCCTGGTGCTCGATACGGGCCTGCACGACCAGCGCTGGAGCCGCGAGCGCGCCATCGCCTACTACAGCGCGACGCTGGGCGACCCCGAGAGCGGCGCCCAGACCGAGGTCGAGCGCTACTGCGTCTGGCCCGGCCAGGCCTGCGGCTACATGGTCGGCAAGCTGGACTGGCTGAGGAACCGCGACAAGGCGAAGGCGGCGCTGGGATCGCGCTTCGACATCCGGGGCTTCCACGACGCCGGGCTCACCTCCGGCGCCATGCCGCTGGCGGTGCTCGACGGCGTGATCGACCGCTGGATCGCCTCGCGCAAAGCGGCGTGAGCGCCCGAGGTCTCACACCGACAGGCTGAGCGCCCGCAGCGCCGTCTCGCCCCAGTCGGCGTCGGAGGCGTCCGAAGGAACGCGGATCGGCTGCTGCTCCTTCCACACGGCGGGGAAGGCGTCGAAGTCGAACCCGCGCCGGTGGCGCATCGGCGTGCACGTCAACCAGCCGTCGTGCTCCTCCAGGCTGACGCATCGTACGCCGGCGTAGAGGCTCCT
>JASLDZ010000161.1 GCA_030151985.1 Caulobacteraceae bacterium
CTCGACAACCAGGGGGTGCTCTCGCAGGAGCAGATCGTGGAGCGGCGCCTGGCCGCCCGCAGCGCGGTCGCCGCCACCGCCGCGGCCCAGGCCCAGCTCGACGACCTCCTCACCCGCGAGCGGCTGATGACGGTGCGCGCCCCGGTCTCGGGCGTGGTGCTGGAGCGGGCGGTGCGGCCCGGCGACGTCGCCTCGCCCGCGACGACCCTGTTCCGCCTCGCCCGCGGCGGGATCGTGGAGCTGAACGCCGAGGTCCCGGAGGCGGAGCTCGGCCGCATCCGCGCCGGCGACCGGGCGCGGGTGACGCTGCCCTCGGGTGCCGAGGTCGACGGCGTGGTGCGCCTCGTCAGCCCCGAGGTCGACGCGCAGACCAAGCTCGGCCACGCGCGGGTGACGCTGCCGGTCCGCGCGGACCTCCGCCCCGGCGGCTTCGGCAAGGCGAACTTCGCCGACGCCTCCCGCGCCGCGACCGTCGCGCCGGAGAGCGCGGTGCGGTTCGACGCCGACGGGGCCTTCATCATGGTGCTGGGACCGGGCGACCGCGCCCGCCGCGTCCCGGTGAGGACCGGCGCCCGCGCGGGCGGACTGGTGGAGCTGGTGCAGGGGCCAGCCCCCGGAACGCGGGTGCTGCTGGGCGGCGGCGCCTTCGTGCTCGACGGCGACCGGGTGCGGCCGGTCGCGGCTTCAACGGGCGGCGAAGGCTCGGAGCACGGCGGATGAAGTTCCGCGTCTCCGCCTGGGGGATCCGCAACCCCATCCCCGTCGTGGTGCTGTTCGCGGCGCTGACGCTGGCGGGGCTGCTCGCCTATGCGCGGCTGCCGATCAAGCAGTACCCCAACATCGACTTCCCCGCCGTGACCGTCACCGTCACCCAGAGCGGGGCCGCGCCCGCGCAGATGGAGACGCAGATCACCCGGCCGGTGGAGAACGCCATCGCCGGCATCTCCAACGTCAAGCACGTCTCCTCCTCCGTCACGCTCGGCGCCTCGATCACCACGATCCAGTTCGAGCTGGGCACCGAGATGCAGAAGGCGACGGACGACGTCCGCACCGCCGTCGACCAGGTGCGCGTGAACCTGCCCGTCGGCATCGACCCGCCGCGCGTGCAGCGGGTGGACATCACCTCCGCCCCGATCCTGACCTACGCGGTCTCCTCGCCGAAGCTCTCGCCGCAGGACCTGTCGTGGTTCGTGGACGACACGGTGGGGCGCGCGCTGCAGGCGCTGCCGGGCGTGGCGCAGGTGGCGCGGGTGGGGGGCGTGGAGCGCGAGATCAACGTCACGCTCGACCCCATGCGGATGCGCGCCTTCGGCGTCACCGCGCCCCAGGTGAACGCCGCCCTCTACCAGTTCAACACCGACGAGGCGGGCGGCCGCGCGGGCGTGGGCGCGCAGGAGCAGACGGTGCGCGTGATCGGCCAGGCGCAGACCGTCGACCAGCTGCGCGAGGTCGTGATCCCCGTGCCCGGCCGCTACGTGCGCCTGGCCGACGTGGCCGAGGTGGGCGACGGGGCCGCAGAGGTGCGGGGCTTCGCCACCCTGGACAACCGCCCGGCCGTCGCCTTCCAGGTCAACAAGACGCGCAACTCCAGCGACGTCGCGGTCGAGAAGCGGGTGTTGGGCGCGGTGGCCGCCCTGGCCAAGGCCCACCCCGACGTGACCTTCACCGAGGTCGTCTCCACCGTGAAGGAGACGCGCGAGAGCTTCGCCGCCACCGAGCACGTGCTCCTGGAGGGCATGGCGCTGGCGGCGCTGGTGGTGTTCCTGTTCCTGAAGAGCTGGCGCGCCACCGCCATCGCCGCCGCCGCCATGCCGCTGAGCCTGGTGCCGACCTTCTTCGTCATGGCTTGGCTCGGCTTCAGCCTGAACGTCATCACGCTGCTGGCGCTGACGCTGGTGATCGGCATCCTGGTCGACGACGCCATCGTCGAGATCGAGAACATCGAGAAGCGCATCGAGGCGGGGCAGAGCCCCTACCGCGCCTCGCTGATCGGGGCGGACTCCATCGGCCTGGCGGTGATCGCCTGCACCGCCACCATCGTGGTGGTGTTCACGCCGGTCAGCTTCATGGGCGGCATCTCGGGCCAGTTCTTCAAGGAGTTCGGGCTGACGGTGGCGGTCAGCGTGCTGTTCTCGCTGGTGGTGGCGCGGCTGCTGACGCCGCTGATGGCCGCCTACTTCCTCAAGGCCTCGCCGCACCCCCGCCCGAGAAAGCCGTTCCAGGGCTTCTACCGCCGCTGCCTCGACTGGGCGCTGCACCACCGCTGGGCGGCCTCGGCGGTGGGGGGCGCGGTGTTCGTGGCGTCCATCCTCCTGATGGCCACCCTGCCGGTCGGGTTCCAGCCCACGGGCGACCCCGGCTACTTCTACCTGAACATGGAGGGGCCGCCCGGCGCCTCGCGCGAGGACATGGCGCTGGCCGCCCGCCGCGCCACCGACGCCATACTGAAGAACCCCGACGTGGAGCGCGCCTTCGCCCAGATCGGCTCCTCCTCCGGCGGCGGCTTCGGCCTGTCCTCGGGCGGGGACCTGCGCGACGGCACCATCACGGTGGTGCTGAAGGACAGGCGCGCTCACCGCACCGAGCAGGTGAAGGCGGCGCTGCGCCCGGCGCTGCGGGCGATTCCCGACGTACGGATCACCACGCTCGGCGGCTTCTCCGCCGCCGACATCGAGATCGTGCTGAACGGCGAGGACGGGGCGGCGCTGGAGCGGGCGCAGGTCGAGCTCGAGAAGGAGATGCGGACCATCCCGATCATCTCCGACGTGCGCCCCGCGCCGCCGCCGCCCGGCCCCGAGCTCGTGATCCGGCCCAAGCCCGAGGAGGCCGCGCGGCTGGGCGTCACCAGCCAGGCGCTGGCGCAGGTGCTGCGCATCGCCACCATCGGCGACATCGACGCCAACGTCGCCAAGTTCTCCGACCGCGAGCGCCGCATCCCCATCCGCGTGCGCCTGCCCGAGGACCAGCGGCAGGACCTCGACGTGATCGGCCAGCTGCAGGTGCCGACCGCGCAGGGCGGATCGACGCCGCTCTCCAGCGTGGCCGACCTGTCGTTCGAGGCGGGGCCCGGCCAGATCGTGCGCTACGCCCGCGAGCGCCGCGCCTCCGTCCAGGCCGACCGCGCGCCCGGCCAGAGCCTGGGCACCGCGCTGAAGGCGATCGCCGACCTGCCGGTGATGAAGCACCTGCCGCCGGGCGTGCGGCAGTCGCCGATCGGCGACGCCGAGGCGCTGGCGGACGTGATCGCGGGATTCACCGGCGCGATCTTCGCCGGCGTGTTCCTGATCTACGGCGTGCTGGCGCTCCTGTTCCGCAGCTTCTTCAAGCCGCTGATCATCCTGGGCTCCTTGCCGCTGTCGGTGGCGGGGGCGGCGGTCGGGCTGAAGGTGGCGGGGCTGGAGGTCGACATGCCGGTGTTCATCGGCCTCCTCATGCTGTTCGGCATCGCCGCCAAGAACTCGATCCTCTTGGTCGAGTTCGCGGTGGAGGACGAGCGCGCGGGGCAGACGCGCGTCCAGGCGCTGCTCAACGCCTGCCGCGAGCGGGCGCGTCCGATCGTGATGACCACGGTGGCCATGGTGGCGGGCATGTTCCCCACCGCGCTCGCCTTCGGCTCCGGCTCGGAGTTCCGCCAGCCCATGGCGGTGGCGGTGATCGGCGGCCTGATCAGCTCCACGGCGCTGAGCCTGGTGCTGGTGCCGGTGATCTACCTGTTCGTCGACGGCTTCGAGGAGTGGCTGAAGCCGCGCCTCTCGCCCCTGACCACCCCCAAGCGCCCCGGCGACGACGCCCCGATCCGCGACGAGGAGGAGACGCTGGTCAGCGAAGGGGCGTGACGACGCTAGAGGGTCTTGCCCGACTGCAGGTCGGCCTGCGCCTTGTAGGCCTCGAGGTTCTTCCGGAGCAGCCGCTCGATGCGGTCGAGGCGCCACTTCTCGTAGAAGCCCAGGCCTCCGAACGTGAGGCCGAACAGGAGGCTGAAGATCGTCACCTGATCCAAGTGCACGTCACTCTCCAGGAACCATGACGACGCCGACCGCGAGCAGCAACACGCCGACGATCGCCCAGGCGACATTGATGCCGCCCAAGGTATGCCCGGCGAACGCCGGAGTCACCACGGCGGCTCCCGTCAGCACGGCGGAATAGCTTTTCAGAGCGTCCGCGATGAACTTGAGCCGCGCGCGCGACGGGGCCGCGGCGGTGATCTGCTCGGGCGTGAGCGGCTCGGGAGGCACGCGGAAATCGCCGCGTCAGCGGGCGATCGGTTCGCCGCGTTAGTCGGTGGGGGCGTATTCGGCGACGCGGGCTTCCAGCGCCTGCGACAGCGCCACGCCGACGGGGTGGTCGGCGGCGCGGATGTCGTCGCGGATCAGGGCGCGCATGCCGTCGATGTGGGCGTCGATCAGGAACAGGGGGGCGGCCGTGCGTCCGCCCGCGCCGTCCATCAGCTTGCACAGCGAGCCCGCCATGCGTGAGACCAGCGGGAAGCCGTAGGTGCCGCCGAGGCCCTTCAGGTCGTGCGCGCAGGTGTAGAGCGCCTCCATCCGTTCGGGCGTGGCGCCGTGGGCGCGGACCTCGCGGTGGGCGGCCTCGAGCTTCTCGGCCTCGTCCTTCAGCCAGCCGTCGAACTGCGAGGCGAGGCCCGCCAGGGCGGCCTCGGCGCGGGCGATGGCCTCGGCGTCCACCCCGCCGAAGCGGGCGCCGACCTTGGCGCGCAGCGTGTTCGGCGCCTGGATGAACTCGGCCTCGCTGGCCTTGGGCGCGGCTTGGGTCACG